>PMCB01000052.1:0-11533 GCA_003153955.1 Dehalococcoidia bacterium
GGATTCGATTACGGCAATACTTTGACTTCGAGCGGCATGCCGCTAAACTGGCAGCAATTTCACCCTGAGGCTTTAACGGCCGCCCTGGCAGCGACCGATTCCGGGATTAACCCGGATAAATTGGCCGCCGGCGAAAAAATATTGTTTAAATACAATACGCGGGTCAATGAGCGCGACTTGGAAGTCACTTCCGATACCGTCTTCACGGAATTATTTTCGGCGTGGGGCATCGCCGATTTATCGCTGTTGAAACCGGCCAAAGACGCGTTTTATTCCTTCTTTTTTACTAAAACCGAAGTTTATCCTGAGACCGAATCCGTGTTAAAAGAACTGAAGAAGCAAAATATCAAAATCGGCTTGCTCTCGAACACGGCTTACGGCGCCGACAAAGAATATTTAATCGGCAGCACCCCGCAGATCAATCAATATTATGATGCCTGTTTAGCTTCGACGGATGTCGGTTTCCGGAAACCGCACACCGCCGGTTTTCTCCAACTGCTCCAGGCAATGCAGGTGCAAGCCGTTGATTGTCTTTTTGTCGGCGATGAACCGGTGGATGTTATCGGGGCAAACAAAACGGGCATGATTTCGGTACTCATCAACCGCAGCGGTGAAAAGCGCGATTACGGGCAAAAATACACCGTCAGTTCCCTGACAGAGATTTTAGAACTTGTATAAACGGGTTTAGCTTGTTCTGCCGCCCTGTCCGTAAAGGAAGTACTGCGGCGTCTCCGCCGCGGTGATTTGCCAGCCTGTTTTCCGTAGCTTGTCCTCGAGCTCAGCGGGCTGATAAAAAACCTTGACGATATCGAATTCCTGACCGTCATTCAGTTTGCGTGTGACGACGGTGTCATCCGGTTTTTCTAGCGTATGGTTTTTGGCCGTCGATGTCTGCTCGAAGCGGGAATCGATGAAAAAGACCCGCCCTCCCGGCTTGAGCGCCCCGGCGACCACTTGCCAGAAACTGTCAAAACGCTCCGGCGGCACGTGCGAAAGCCAGAAGGCGAAGAAAACCACGTCGTATTTTTTATCCGGCTGCCAGTTGAATAAATCCGCCTGCAGGTATTTTACGCCGGCGGATTTGGTGCGCTCCCGGTTTATGGCGATGACTTCCGGGGCGGCGTCAACGGCCGTAATCCGACCGCCAAACCGCAGCAAATACTCCGTCCAGATTCCCGTGCCGCAGGCCAATTCCAGAATGTCCCCGGACGGGTTGAATTTGTCCACCGCCTTACGCAGGTTTTCAATTTCACTGAACCAGCGTTGATTCAGTTCCGGCCCCCGGTCGTAGCGGCTCTGACGAAAAAACCATTCGTCGTATTCGTTGGCACGGAGGCGGTAATATTCGATTTGTTCTTGCAGAAATTTATCATGACTTTCAATTTTCACTGCTGATTCTTACTCCGGTCGTTGCTTAATTTAAAAAACAATATTACACTCAATGCCGCACGCCGCGCAAGTGATTTGGCCTATTTACACTATGTCGTTCCCGCGAAAGCGGGAATCCATCAAACAGCCAAAGCCCCTAAATATCGTCGCAGCTCACGAACAGCAATATCAAGCGGTTTTAAAAAACCTAGAAAACAATATTGCACTCAATACCCGCATTGGCACATTCATCCGCCAGTTCTTTGGCCGTGCGGCGGAAATATTCCTCGGTTAATTTATCTTCAAGGTGGTTTTGGCGGTAAATACTCAGGGCATTATTGTAGTTCATTCGGTCGACCAGGATGTAGTCCACTTTACCCCGCAGCAACTGGATGAGGCCCTCGGTCCCCGGCAGCATCGGGGCAATCATGGCGTAAGTCCTGATGCCGGCTTTGTGCAGGGTATCCAGCGCGGCGATTCTGTCCTTTATCGGCGGCGCATGCGGTTCGAATAATTTCCGGATGCTGTCATCGGCGGTGGTAACAGAAAACCCGACCTCGAAGTTCTTGGCGTTTTTCAGAATATCGATATCCCGCAAAACCTGCGGCGAACGGGTCTGCACGACCACCGGCCAGTCATGCTGCGCCAGGATTGCCAGGCATCTGCGGGTCAATTGGTATTTGGCTTCCAGCGGCTGGTAAGGGTCGCACACCCCGCTGACCCAGACATTGCCCACTTTTTTCTTCATGATTTCCTTGCTCAATAATTCGGGGGCGTTAATTTTGGCGTCCACGAATTCACCCCACGGCTCCTTGTGGCCGGTAAACCTTTTCATGAAGTTGGCATAGCAGTACGAGCAGGCGTGCTGGCAGCCCGTGTAGGGATTGACCACGTAATCGTGAATTTTCGACACGGAGAGAATCGTTTTCGCCTGGACTTCGCGGACAATTATCATTTTTTACCTCATCCAGTTTTCATCTTTTACAAACTTATCCGTCAATAGTTTCTTGCGGTCGGTAGATAGCCAGGAGGCCTTGACGCCGTTGAGAATCAGCTTGCGGACTTCGTCGCGGGAAAAACCGAGGCGTTCTTCCAGCATCTGATATTCCTGCGCTAAGGAATTGCCGAACATGGCCGGGTCGTCGGTATTGACGGTTACCAGCAGTCCGGCATCAAAAAATCTCTTCACCGGATGGGCTTCGATGGATTTCACGACACCGGTGCGGACATTGGAAAGGGGACAGCATTCCAGCGGGATCTGTTTTTCCGCCAGGTACCGCATCAGGCTTTCATCTTCGATGGCCCGCGTGCCGTGCCCGATTCTCTCGACTTTCAAGCTGCGGACGGCGCCCCAAATGCTTTCCGGTCCGGCCGCTTCCCCGGCGTGGGCGGTCGCGTGAAAACCCGTTAACCTTGCCTTTTCATAAATCTTCGTGTAAAGTTCCGGGGGATATTTTTGTTCCGAACCGCCAAGTCCGACGCCGATTGCTCCCAGCGCTTTTAACTCCATGACCGCACCGAGGTTTTTTTCAGCATCCGGCACGCCGCTGTCACGCGAAAAATCCATAATCAGCGCCGTTTCAATCTGCTTTATCCTTCCCAGTCCGGTACAGATGGCTTCTGTCAGTTTCCTGGTTTCCAGCCCTTGTTGCAAAAAGGGTAACGGTGAATAAAACATCTCCGCGTATTTAACGTTCTGGCGCGCCAGGTTTTNNACCCATGTTTCGATGAAATGCGGAAAATCCCGGAATTGGAATTTTTGCCGGAGGGCCTGCAAGTCGGGGACGCCGGGGTCGCCGCCGTATTTTTGGATTAACTGCCATAAGGCTTCCTGCGGAATTGCCCCCTCCAGATGTAAATGCAGTTCCACCTTCGGGACCCGTTCATACCAGGTGGATGTTGGTTTTGTCATATTAATCATGGTTTATTTTCTCTTTAATGTTTTCCATTCTGAGGACTTAAAAAGCCCGAAGAATCTCCTTGTGGTTCACCGGGAGATCCTTCGCTAGGCTCAGGATGGATAATTAATCGTTTCCGTATTCAGGATTTCGGATTTTTCTTGATTATTGATTCTTGGAGCTTGGTTATTTTTCGCGCATCTCGATTTCAAACACCGTCCGGGCCTCGCCGCGGATGAAAACACGGTTGTCCGGCGCCAGTTCGCATTCCAGGGTGCCGCCGCGCTTCGAGGCCTGATAGGCCTTCAGTATGGTTTTCCCCAGTTTCTTGCCCCAGTAGGGCGCCAGCGAGGCGTGCGCCGACCCGGTCACCGGGTCTTCGTTGACCCCGACCGCCGGCGCGAAATACCGGGAATAGAAATCGTATTCCTGGTTATCGGATTTAGAGGTCACACAAAATGCCCGCCCCAGTTCCTTGAGTTTGGTGAAATTCGGCTGAATCGATTTCAGCGTCTGTAGATTGTCGACTTCAATCAGGTATATCGTTCTGGTGGTGCCGATGAAAACCGGGTCGATGCCCAGCGCCATATCGATGTTTTTCTGCGCCGGCGATTTATGGGTTTCAAAAGCCGGGAAATCCAACTCCACTTTGTCCTGCTTTGACCGGGCGAAAAGTTTGCCGGTCAGTGTATCGAACTGAATCGTAGCCTGCTTCTGCTCGGCGCCGGTCTCCCACAGAATGTGCGCAGCCGATAAGGTGGCGTGCCCGCAGAATTGCACTTCCGTTTCCGGCGTAAACCAGCGTAATTTGTATTCCCCGTCCTGTTTGCAGAGGAACGCCGTCTCCGAAAGGTTCATCTCCATGGCGATGTTCTGCAGCAGCCGGTCGTCTTTCATTCTTTCGGGCGGCAAAATGCAGACCCCGGCCGGATTGCCTTTGAAAATTTGATTCGTAAAAGCGTCCACCTGGTATATTTTCATGGTGCTTGCCCTCCATGTGATGTGTTATCAGAGATTAAAATATGATACCACTTTTAAGCAAAATATGATTCATTTCTTCTCGTTCACCGGTTCCCCGGGAGGGTTCCCCGTCCGCAGCGGCATACCATTAAATCAACTTCTTTGAGGTTGGATTTTTTAATTTCAAATTGGTCTATTGTTTGATTGGATTTCATCAAATTCCTCACAACATTGCGGCTATTTCAGTCACATCTTTACCAATAGCTATTTTTTGAGAAATCTGGCCTCGTGCAATAAAGTCGGAGGTTCTTCCCTGACCAGGCGGTCGTGCAGGCCGAAACGGTCGCAGAAAGCGCGTAACTCATTTTCCTTTAACAGGGCGTCTTCTTTGGTATACGCGGATTTTTCGATTTCCACCAGCACCGGCCATTTTAACGTGCGGCACGTCATCAGTTTCATACTGACGCCAAGCGGTTTGTATTCCCCAAAAAGGTCTATGCCGCGCCAGGATATAAAGCGGCGGTGTCCCAGTTTTTTTAACTCGGCGCTGATTTTATTCCGGGGCAGGGTCCGGTTTTGACTGCCCAACTTCTCCATAATCCTGCTGTCCGTAACACCATCGGTAATCACTTCGTCGATTTCTTCCCGGATGTTGGCAAAAGTACCCGCATCGCTGCCTTTCCACCCCATAAAATATTTAGTCTCGCCGTCGATTGTGGTTTTACTCATGCGCAGCAACTTGCCGGATTTGAAAAACTCCTCGCCGTAAATCCCGCTGAACCAGACCATTTCGTGTTTCAGACAGGCACGCAAGAAGGGAATTTTATTATAGGCTTCTTCAACGCTATCAAAATGACAGCGGATTTCGACTTCATATTGAGTATTAATAACCGGCTCAGTCTTTCCCATTTTTAATTCCCCGCTGTTTTAATAAGTCCATATAGGCTCCTTCAATCAGGTTTTCCGCCGGAATCTCGAGTTTACGTAACAATTCATTCGCCGCTGCAACTCCGTCCTCAGACGCTTCTTTTTCTTCCAGCACGACTTCTAACTCCAGAAAATTACCCAATCCCTCGACTTTGTCCAGGTGCACCCGTGTCCGGCCGATGAGGAATAAAGTCCGGTGTTTGATGACCCGGCCGGTTTGGCCGTATGCCTGAGACAATACCTCTCTGATTTTGCCCGGCGCAGTAACCGGCGCAATCGAGTAAACCGATTCTTTGGGTCCGGCCTGGTCCGGCCGCCGGTAGAAAATTAGCTCCGCTTCCGATGCGGAAAAAGTACGCAGCTTCAGCCGGCCGTTCGGACAGGCAAAGAAAGTGTCGTCCTGAAACAGTTCAAAAGAGCCTTTATCCGCTATTGCAGCGACTTTCGCCGCTAATTTTTCAATATCCTCAATTCGTGCCTTTATTTCGATATTTCTTGCCATTTATTTTGTGTTCTTCCTAGGTATTTACTCGATTTCATCAATTAAATCACATGCACATGATACTGGAAACAGGGAGAATAGTAAAATGTTGGTAATATTATTGAGACAGGGGTACTGAACGACGCCGAATCGGAGACTCCCTCCCTCTCAGGGAGGGATTAAAGGAGAGTGATAAACTTCTACCAACTGAAAACTGACCGCTTCCCGCTGTAATGTTATTGAAATATTACGAAATTGCGTTGAAAGCTGGTTAGGACACAGGTATAATGTGAAATGTAAGTTTGAAGTCTGTGGTGGGATGAGCCTGTCGGGCTCGGGAAAATGGTCGGGGCGAGAGGACTTGAACCTCCGACCTCAGCGTCCCGAACGCTGCGCGCTACCAAACTGCGCTACGCCCCGCAACTTTTTTATTATAGGTTAAATTACTGTTAATAAGCAAGGGGAAGCATTTGAAATACTGTGTTTTAATCATGGACGGCTCCGCCGGTTTACCGATACCCGAGCGCGGCGGGAAGACCTCGCTGGAACTGGCCCGCACCCCCAATCTGGATGCAATGGCTGCTGCCGGTACCGTCGGGTTGGGGCATAACGTGCCGCCGGATTTAGACCCGGACAGCGCGGTGGCCTGCATGTCCATTTTCGGTTACGACCCTAAAGTATATTATACCGGCCGCGCCCCCATCGAGGCCAGGAGCCTTGGCATCGATATTAAGCCGGGCGAAGTTGTTTTCCGCTGCAACCCGGTGACCATCCAGAACGGCATCATGGTCAGCCACAGCGCCGGATCCATCAGCACCGAAGAGGGCCATCAGTTAATGGCCGCGCTGAACGAAAGGATCGGGAGCGATAAAATCCACTTTTTCCCCGGTGTCAGCTACCGCAATATTTTAAAACTAAAAGAGGCGGAAGAAACCTCCCTGGCTTTCACCACGCCACCGCACGATATCCCCGGGAAACCCATCTCGGGATTTCTTCCCAGCGGGAAAGGCAGCGACCGCCTGTTGGAACTAATGAAACGCTCCGAAAACGTGTTTAAAGACCACCCCGTAAATAAAAAGCGTATCGAACAGGGCAAATTACCCGCCACCGGAATCTGGCTGTTCTGGGGCAGCGCTCAAATGCCGGTTTTGCCGCCGTTCAATGAGCTTTATGGAAAGCGGGCGGCTGTAACTACCGGCGTCGACCTGCTGCGCGGCCTGGGGTTGCTGGCTGATATGGCGCTGCTGCAGATTCCCGGCGTCACCGACGGCCCGGATAACGACTACGCGGCACAGGCTGTCGGCGGTCTTGAATCGCTGTTAGACTATGATATAGTAATAATACATATCGAAGCTCCCGATGAGGCGGGCCATGCCGGCCTCGTCGATAAGAAAATAGAGGCCATCGAGCAAATCGATGCGGAAGTTGTCAGCCGGATTCGAAAGATGGGCAATGATAAAATCCGTCTGCTGGTGATGTCCGACCATCCCACCCCTGTGAAGCAGCGGGTGCACACTACTGACCCGGTGCCTTTATTGCTCTGGGGGAATGGCTTCAAAGCCAACGGCGCGCAAAGATTCACCGAGGCGGAAGCTGCGAAAACCGGTTTACATGTCGATCAGGGACATAAAATCATGAATACATTGATTAGAGGGTAAACGATGGCAATAATTGTGCAAAAATACGGCGGTTCATCCGTTGCCACCGCGGAAAAAATTAAAAACGTCGCGACAAGAATCGGTAAGGTTTTTGACGGCGGCGACCAGGTGGTAGTAGTAGTTTCAGCCATGGGCGATACCACAGACGACTTGATAGCCTTGGCCGGCCAGGTCACCTCAGACCCTCATCCTCGGGAAATGGATGTCCTGCTTTCAACCGGTGAGTTGGTAGCCTCCACGCTGCTGGCAATGGCAATCAGGAGTTTAGGCTATAAAGCCATCAGCCTCAGCGGCGCGCAGGCCGGCATTAAGACCGATACTACCTACCGCAAGGCTAAAATCGTGAAAATTGACACAAAACGGATCGTGGCAGAACTGGAAAAAGAGCACATTGTGATCGTTGCCGGTTTCCAGGGGATCACCGACGATATGGATATTACCACCCTCGGCCGGGGGGGTTCCGATACTTCAGCCGTGGCGCTGGCGGCCGCGTTGGGCGCCAAAGTTTGTGAACGTCTCACCGATACGGACGGCATTTATTCCGCCGACCCCCGCATCGTGCCGGAAGCCAAACGCCTGGCGGAAATCGGTTACGAGGAAATGCTGGAATTGGCGACCTACGGCAACAAAGTCATGCAGCCCCGCGCCATCGAACTGGCCGAGCTTTATAATATCCCAATCAGGGTGGCTTCAAGTTTTAACGATAATCCCGGCACATTAATTCACGGAGGAGTTTCAATGGAAGTCAGAAACAAGGTCAGAAGTGTTGCTTACGATATGGACGTAGCTAAAATCAGCGTGTTGGGTATCCCGGACAAGCCCGGCATTGCCGCTTCGATATTTGTTGCGCTGGCCAAGGCCGGTATCAGTGTCGATACCATCGTCCAGAACTCCAGCGTGAATAAACTCGCCGACCTGACCTTTACGGTCACTAAAGACCAGCTCAGCGACGCGTTGAAAGTGACCAAAACAATTGCCAAAAAACTCGGCGCCAGCAATATCGTCAGCGATGCCGAACTGGGCAAAGTCAGCATTGTCGGCACCGGCATGCAGAATACCCCGGGCTTCGCCGCCAAGATGTTCGATACCCTCAGCAGCAACGGCATCAATATTGAAATGATATCGACATCTGAAATCAGGATTACCTGCATCATCAAAGAATCCAAAGTCAAAGAGGCAGTGCGCGCGCTGCATAAAGCGTTTGAAACGGAAGAATAACGGTAACATTCCGGTTATATCTTGAAATTTCTTTAGCCGCGCAGCACGGAACGTGTTTAAATCGCTATTGACATTTCAGGATATTTTCACTAAAGTGTGGTAACTTAAGTAAAGTACGGTATCGTTTTTCGGTTTATTTGGGGTGAATTACAATGACCTATCAGGAAGAAGAACAATCCAGGCTCCGGCGGCAGGCCAGCAAGGAAGCCATTAACCTCGCTTTGCAGGGGCAGTGGAAAGAAGCCGTCGCCATTAATTTGAGCCTGATAGAGAAGTTTCCCAGCGATGTTGAGGCGTTGAACCGTCTCGGCCGCGCTTACATGGAATTGGGTGAGTACAAGGATGCGGAAGCTGCTTACCGCAAAACCCTGGCTGTCGATCAGTATAACGCAATCGCCCAGAAAAACCTGCAGCGGCTTTCCTATCTGAAAAAGACCAAAACCACGGGTGATACTAAAACCCACAAACTGGAACCGCAGCAATTTATTGAAGAAATCGGCAAGGCCGGTGTTGTGCAGTTAAGTAACCTGGCCAAACCGGCTGTCCTCGCCCGCATGGTAGCAGGAGATGTGGTCAATCTTAAAATCAGCGAAAACAATCTGGATGTAGTGACCGCCCGCGGTGAATACCTGGGACGTGTCGATCCTCGCCACGGCCAGCGCCTCGTGCGTTTGCTTCGCGGCGGCAACAAATATTCGGCGGCCATTGTCAGCTCGACGGACAAGGCGGTAACTGCCATTATCCGCGAAACCCATATGGACCCCAGCCAGGCCGGCCAGCTTTCCTTCCCCACCCGCGGCATCGAAGCCGCCCGTCCCGACATCAGCGACCGCGTTATCCGGCGTGAGCTGGAGCAGGAAGACGCCCTAAACGGCGACCCCGGCTATACAATTGTCGGCGGCGAAGAACCGGAAGCCCTGGCGGAATCACCGGGTAATGACGATTTTGACGAAGATTCCGGGGACGAATAACCATAACCCCCTCTTTTGACATCGATTTTGTAGGATCAAGTTTTCTTTGATACTCAACTTTTTAGTTGATGTACGAACCCGACCGCCTTTTTTCTACAGCCCGTAATTCTTGCCTTGAAAGAGGATAGTTTCTGCGCTGGCAGACATACAGTTATTTTTCCTTCAAATGTATCTAAACAGCCCCAAATGTGCTATTATTATTTAGGTTCCCTGCACGCACAAATTACTATGCGTGTATCTTAATCCTATGAGCTTGATGTTGAATCGGAGTCTATAAAAAATGACAACTGAAAGAATTAAAATTGTAAATATCGAAGAGGAAATGAAAAGTTCCTACCTCGACTACGCGATGAGTGTCATTGTTGCCCGTGCCCTGCCCGATGTCCGGGATGGCTTGAAGCCGGTGCACCGCCGCATCCTGTATGCCATGTCTGAATTGGGGCTCGCCCACAATACCGCCTTCAAGAAAAGTGTCCGTATCGTCGGTGAAGTACTGGGAAAATATCATCCTCACGGTGATTCCTCTGTTTACGATGCCATGGTGCGTATGGCTCAGGATTTTTCCATGCGTTATCAACTGGTGGACGGCCAGGGTAACTTCGGCAGTATTGACGACGATCCGGCCGCTGCCATGCGCTATACGGAAGCCCGTCTCACCGAAATTGCCGAGCAGATGCTGCTGGATATTGACAAAGACACAGTCGACTTTCAGTCGAACTTCGATGACAGCCTCAAAGAACCGACCGTTTTGCCCACCCGTTTGCCGCAATTGCTGGTCAACGGCAGTTCAGGTATCGCCGTCGGTATGGCCACGAATATTCCGCCGCACAACCTTACCGAGGTTTGTGAAGGCATCGACCATCTAATCGATAATCCGAATGCCACCATCGAAGAATTGAACCAGTTTATCAAAGGACCGGATTTCCCCACCGGCGGGGTCATTCTCGGTGAAGACGGCATTCAGAGTGCCTATGCAACGGGTCGCGGCCGTATGATTGTCCGCGCCAAAGCCTATGTCAGCGATATGCATGACGGCACCCGGCGCCAGATCATCGTCAATGAACTCCCCTACCAGGTCAACAAGGCGGCGTTAATCGAGAAAATCGCCGAACTGGTCAGTGATAAGAAAATCACCGGCATCGGCGATTTGCGCGATGAGTCCGACCGTCAGGGTATGCGCATCGTTATCGAATTAAAGCGGGATGTCCAGCCGGAAACAGTGCTGAACAATCTCTATAAATACACGGCCATGCAATCCACGTTTGCCGCCAATATGCTGGTAATGATCGACGGGCAGCCCAAGGTTATCAATATCCGCGAAGCCCTGCAGGCCTACATCGATTTCCGCCGCGAAGTCATCACCCGCCGCACCAAATTTGAATTGAAAGGCGCCCGGGCGCGTGCCCATATCCTGGAAGGGCTGAGGATCGCGCTGGATAATATCGATAAAGTGATTGCAATCATCCGTAAATCCGAGACGACCGATGTCGCCCGGCAAAACTTGATGGGCGGTTTCAGTTTGAGTAAAGCTCAGGCCGATGCGATTCTGGAAATGCCGTTACGCCGTCTGGCCGGACTGGAAAGAAAGAAAATTCTGGACGAATTGGCTGAACTTTTAAAGACAATCTCCTATCTGGAAGATTTGCTCGGCAATGCCGGCCGCGTCCTGGCTTTGATTAAACAGGAAACCAATGAACTGAAAGAAAAATTCGGCGATGAGCGCCGTACCGAAATTAATCAGGAAGGCATTAAGGAATTCCGCGAGGAAGACCTGATCCCGCATGCGGAAATGGCCGTCATTCTCAGTAACCGCGGCTTCATCAAGCGGGTGCCGGCGCAGATTTATAAAGCGCAGCACCGCGGCGGTAAGGGCATTATCGGCATGGTTACCCGGGAAGAAGATGCTGTCCGGTTATTGGCCATCGCCGATACGCATGACTATTTGCTGTTATGCACCACCCGGGGCCGGGTTTTCAGCCTGAAATGCTACGAAGTCCCGCCGGATACTTCCCGCGTCGCCAAGGGGTTGGCTGTCGTCAATCTCTTCTCCAT
>PMCB01000052.1:11564-23459 GCA_003153955.1 Dehalococcoidia bacterium
GACGATGAACTGACATCGGCGCGCATTGCCACGGAACAGGATGACGTGGTGATGGTCACGCAGAAAGGACAGTCCATCCGCTTCCCGGTGGAAAGTATCCGCACCAGTCAGCGAACCAGCGGCGGCGTCAAGGGCATCAAACTCTTTGACGGCGATGTTGTTGTCGGCATGGGCATTGCTTCGCCAGGTTCCTACGTTCTGGTTGTTTCCACGGAAGGTTACGGCAAACTGACTCAGATCGACCGCTATCCCAAACAGCACCGCGCCGGCAGCGGCGTCCGGACCATTAAACTGGTGGATAAAACCGGGGAATTGGCCGATGCCAGGATTGTCTCGCCGTCGCAGCAGGTCATGTTCATCTCAGCCAACGGCATCGTGACCCGCACGCCGGTGAAAGAAATCAGCATCCTGGACCGAAGCACCCAGGGCGTGCGCCTGATGCGCATGGATGAAGGCGACCATGTGGTAGCAGTGGCCCATATGGAAACCACTTAACCGGCAGCTTTAACAGAATTTAATCCCCTCTCCTCAGGGAGAGGGGATTCTTATTTAAAAATGGACAGTCCCCCACAGGTAATTTTTAATTTCGAGCAGCATATGCAACTGCATATGCAATAGCGGTGCGAGAAGGAATGAGCGTTAAATATGGATACTCCCCAATATAAAATCGTCCGTGAACAACTTGGCCCCAACGGCGTCTCCCTGACCGGCATTTATTTCCGCTACGGCGGCAACATCTACATCTTCAGTTATCAGAAAGACGGTATCACCCGGCATACCCTAATAGATACCGGCGACCGCCGCCACCGCGACAGTATTCTGTCTATCCTTTCGGAAAACAAAATCGACCCTAAAGCCATTGAAACTATGATTATCACTCACAGCCACCCGGACCATTACGGCCTGGCTCATATTCTGGCCATGCAGTCCGGCGCGAAAATCCTGGTGCATGCCAATTTTAAGGGCGCCATCGAGGGCGACCGTAACGTTTTAGAACGCAATTTACTCGGGCTGCGCAGCCCCAAAGAACTCAAAGAATGCAAAATCGAATTTCTTTCCCCCGATAAAGGGGGTTGTAAGATTAAAATATTTGGACAGGATTTCATCCGTCTTTTGGAACCGATTTCTTTTGGCGGCGCCGAAAAACTGGATGTGCTGGCGATTCCCCAGAGTATCGACACGCACTCGCGCGACCAGATCGTGGCGATTTATTCCGCCCGGGATTACGCCAAACCTGACAGCACCCCGCCCAAAGGTTACCGCCCCGATAATGACCTGCTTTTTTCCGGCGACCTCTGGCTGATGCGCGGCCCGCTCTTTGACCGGAAGATGAAGGGCTTTTCATTCTACATCCGGCGCGGATTATTCCGGGTACGGGGCCTGTTAGCCGGCAACGGCTGGCACGGCGTCACGATCCTGGAGCAGGATGTCGCCGTCAAGGAAGCACTCAAGGGGCATTTCAGCGTCGTCCGGGTGAAACCGGGGCACGGGCAGGAATTTCTCGGCAGCCGGATCCTGCCGCTGGGCTTGCCGGCGGACAGCGACCTCCTGAAAACATTGGGTTATCCCGCTGATATTGCGGAAGCGGAAAACCGGGATGCCCAGCTGAAAACAAAAATGACCGGCCTGCTCGAACAGGCTTATGCCGGTTTCATCAAAGAAGTGCTTTTCTGGCAAAAACAGGGCTACACCCTTGAGGAAATTTCGGAGTTTCTGGTGCGCATTTACAAAGAACAGATCGCCGGCAGTCACCAGGTTGCCATCGATAGAAAACAGCGCCGGGAACGCATGAAAACCACGTTGTCGCGGATGCAGAAAGATACGGCGGTATCTCCGGACCTACTCCGCCTGGCCGAAACAACCGCCGCTAAACTGGAAAAAATCAGTTAGCTTGCAGCACCCGGCTGTCATATTCGTGATTTTCCTGATTTAGACACAACTTCGACCCTTCTATCTTTTTAGAAGTTCAAAGCAAACATTCGATCAACTTTTAGTATAACGCTGCTGTAATCTAAATTAGTCCGAGCGTGACCAGCACCATGTATTGTAGGCTCACAACAGCTTTGGGCATAAAAACCGGCCGTCTGTGTGTTTTGGAAAACAGCCATGTTTTCTTCTTCAAATTTTTCCTGGACCAATTGTCCCACCAGTCCGGGCTGTAGTAGTTTTGCGTCGTGTGATAAGTGGTTCCGTCGATTTCTAACTTCATGCCGTACCGTCCAAGTTAAGCATTATAACTACCTATGTGTATCCTGGGGCCTATACCTAAATATTACCTATTTATTAAGATAGTAACAATACGTATCTACGTAAGTAAAATCTTGGAATCAGGCACAAACCAACCGGCGTAACGGAGATACTGATGAAAAGGACTATTTATTTGGGCATCGAAGTACCAACGTTAGAGACATCTGCCGGGTTTATCCTCCGTTCGTGAGGCCATAGTATAATGAGTTCATGGGTTTACAAAATCGGAGAATATCCGCGGCTGCAGGTATTATGATGCTCATCGCCGGTGGATTCAATGTCTTATGGCTCATCGGCGTTTTTACTCATGTCCTGGATGTAAAGGCGCTGCTGCGTGTCACCTGGGTGATATCGCCGTTTCTCTATTTGATTCTGGACATCGGGTTTGGCGGTAACAATTTTATCGCTTCTGTATTAGCGGTAATATTTATTCTCGGGATATTATCAAGCATCATCGGGGGCTGGTTTACTTTAAAAAGAAAAAACCGGGTCCTCGCTTTGATGGGCGCGGCCGGTGCCTGTATTTGTGCTCCGCTGCTTGGGATTGCCGCGGTCATTATCCTGGTTTTATACCGGAGCCGGTCACTCGCCAGTAAAAATCTCGATCAGGGGAAAACATGACTCTTACCAAACTTGTTACCGACAAAATGCGGATTGTAATCTAGGCTGGCGGCCTGCTGGCGCTTTCGGGCACCACGGTCGTCATGGTCGGCCGTCCGAACAATGTGGCTGCTATCCGCCAAAACGGATTGAAGTTAATCACGGCGGCCGGGACGCACATCGTGCAATTGCCGGCCGTTACCTCTCCCGACCAACTCGAATTTAGCCCGGATGATGTGGTTTTTCTATGCGTTAAAGGACAGGATACCGACAGCGCGGTGCGTGACCTGTTTGCCCTGGTAAAAGACGTCCCTGTTTTTTGTTTCCAGAACGGGGTGCGTAATGAACAAATCGTCAGCAAATATTATCCGCGGGTTTACGGCGTGATAGTAAAAGCCGGCGCAGTCTTCATTCGGGACGGCGAAGTGGAAAGTCGAGGCAATCCTCCCGGCAGGTTTGTGCTGGGGAGATATCCCGACGGCACGGATGCATTGGTCGCCGCTGTCGCCGTGAGGCTGCGCAATGCCGGATATGAAGCTGAGGTCACCCCGGAAATCATGCCATATAAATACGGTAAACTGGTGGAAAACCTGGCCAACGCGGTCGGCGCGATTACCAATGCCGCCGGGCCGGAGGCTAACTGCATCGCTTTGGCTGCCCAAACCGAAGGCAAAGAAATTCTGGCCCGGGCCGGAATACGCTGGGTTCCGGCAAAAGAACCCACCCGTAAGCCGTCAAGCAATGTAACGCCTCCGCATGATGACCCCCTTGGCCGGCCCTTAGGCTCAACCTGGCAAAGTCTGGTACGCAATCAGGGCACCGTCGAAACTGAATTTTTAAACGGCGAGATTGTCCGGCTGGCCGCGAAGTTCGGCACTAAAGCTCCTGTTAATCAGGCCCTTTTGCGCATCACATTGGAAATGGCAGCTAATCACGAAAAGCCGGGGAAATACACCCCCGCCGAGTTGCTTAAGATACTAAAGCTGGAATGATTATTTAACCGTTGTTTTAGGGTTAAGCGCTTTAGTTATCAGCGGAATGTTTACCGAGACGCTTGTACCTTTCCCCGGTTGGCTTTCGATCTTGATGTCCCCGCCCCAGGAATATGCGCGTTCTCTCATGGTAATCAACCCGAAGGCTTTGGGGTCGGATAGCTGCTCTGCGGTAATGCCGTTGCCGTTATCGCTGATTTTTAATATGATGCTGTCCGGTTCTTCGTCTAATGTAATTTTTACTTTACCGGCGTTAGCGTGGCGTATGACGTTGGTCAATGCTTCCTGAAATATCCGGAAAATTGTCGTCGCACGGTCCTGGTCCAACCTGATTTTTTTATCACCCGGTTTGAACTCGAATTTTATTTCAGTTCGTTTGCGTAATTCCTGTAATTGCCATTCAATAGCCGCCTCGAGGCCGACATGGTCTAATATGCCCGGTCTCAATTCAGAGGAAACCCGCTGCACGGTTTGCACAGCATCGTCAATCAATCCGTTCACGGTGTTTGCTTTTTCCGCCAGCAGGATTTCGGTTTTAGGGAGCCTTTTCGCCAACCACGAAACATCCATTTTCATCGCCGTTAAAAGTTGTCCCAAATCGTCGTGGATTTCACGCGCCAACTTCGTTTTCTCTTCTTCTCGAATAGACTCCAGGTGCTGTGCCAGCTTGCGTAACTGCTCCCTCGAGGTTTTGACCTGTGCTTCTGCTTGCTTACGGTCGGTGATATCGGTAATCATGTGGAAGAAGATTCTCTTCCCGTTTTCTGTCGATCCACCGATAGGGTATACTGCTGAACGGATCCAGTGCCCGGAGGAGGTGTCTTTGATTTCCCGCTCTACGGCCTGCTTTGTAATCACTGCTTCTTCCAGTGGGCAATTATCGATGGGGTGGTTCAGACCGTGCACGACAAGCGGACAGTATTGGCCCAGGATATCCTCAGATTTAAGGCCCAGGGAACTTTGCACCGCGCTGTTTGCCATCAGGATATGATGGTCTTCGTCGATCAGCATCACATAAAAGGGGAAAGCCTCCAGCAGCGCTGAGGTTTTTAAATTTATCTCTTTATGGTCGGGCGCTTTATTTTCCTTAACCATCTTTACTCTCCCTCAAAAAAACTGATGGTGCGGCAGGTCTATTTACGGTAGTTTAATTATAGTCCCTCTACATCTTTACTGAACTTTGCTTTTTTTCATGGCAACCGGCCCACGGCCAAAAATCCAGGATCTTTCCATAAATACAGAAAGAGCAGTAGATAAAGGGATTAGGGTCGCACACTGACTGCTGAAAGCTGTCAGCTGATAACTATTCGGAATAGACCCCTTTCGTTTGCTTCACTTTCACCCTTGTGCTAACATAATTTTGAACAGGCATTCATCACTACCTTTCTGAAAAAATCTAATTGCCCGGCTGATTTTGTGCTGTAAAATATGATTTGCCTCCCCACGAAATCAAACTGGCGGACGAGGTTTATATCATGTCAACAAGACCTTTTGCAGGACTGAAAGTTATCGAATACGGCGAATATATTTCCGCCCCTTACTGCACCCGGTTATTGGCCGGACTCGGCGCGGACGTCATCAAGGTGGAAAAAGCCGGCGGGGATGAAGCCCGCGTCAACGGCCCCTTCCCCAAAGACATCCCTCACCCGGAGAAAAGCGGCCTCTACCTCTCACTTAACGCCAATAAAAAGGGCGTCACCCTCAATCTGGAAAAGCCGCAAGGCAAAGATGTCTTCAAAAAACTCATCGCAAATGCCGATGTGCTCGTCGAGAATAACATCCGCGGTTATATGGACGGCCTGGGGCTCGGCTACGACGTTTTAAAAGCAATTAATCCGAAACTGGTGATGGTTTCCATCACTCCCTTCGGGCAGACCGGCCCCTATAAGGACTGGAAAGCCTATCACATTAATTCCTGCGGCGCCGGCGGCATGTCCATCGGCACCGGGGACCCCGCCCGGGAGCCCTTAACCATGCCCCTGTCTCAAGGTGGCTATGAGGCCGGATTGAGCGCCGCTACGGGCATCCTGGCCGCGCTGCTGGCCCGCGAAAAGACCGGCAAAGGGCAATTTATTGACATTTCCGAAGTCGAAGTCTGGGCGACTACCCACGCCGGCCAGTACGTGCTGACTTTTCTTTACCGCGGCATCACCGGCATCCGCCGGGGCACTCACGGGCCGCAGGTTTACCCCTGCGAAATCTTCCCCTGCAAAGACGGCTATGTCAGTCTGATCGCCCCGCAAATCGAGCAGTGGCTGCGCTTTGTCGAAGTGCTGGGTACGCCGGAATGGACTAAAGAGCCCCGCTACCGCAACCGCCGCGCCATGGCCGAAGATTATCCGGACGAGGTCAATGCCCTGATTATCCCCTGGATGATGGCGCGCACCAAGGAAGAAATCATGAAACTCTGCCAGGACAAACGGGTGCCGTGCGTCCCGATTTACGATATCGCCGAAGTCGTCAACCACCGCCAGATTAAGGCCATGGATTTCTTCGTCGAACTCGACCACCCGGCAGCGGGCAAGCTCAAGTATGCCAAAGGTCCTTGCACCTTTGAAAAGACCGACTGGCAGTGGCAAACATCCGCGCCTTTGCTCGGTCAGGACAACGAAAAGGTCTATTGTGAACAATTAGGATATACCCAGAAAGAATTGGCCGGCCTGAAAAAGTCGGGAGTAATTTAGCGGCTCGGATTCAGCCGGGGAGGATATACATGCAGTCACTGGAAGGTTATCGTTTACTGGATTTTGGCACGGCGCTGGCCGGCCCGCAGGTCGGGCAGCTGCTGGCTGATTTAGGTATGGAAGTTATCAAAATCGAGACCCGGATCAAGCCGGACGGCCTGCGGCTGGGGCGCCCCATCGTCGGGGACGATATCGCCGGCGGCGACGACGGCAAATGGCTGGATATGCAGCCGATGTTCCACGTCACCAACCGCAACAAGTTGAGTTTTACCATCAATCTCAAACAGCCCGGTGCGATGGACGTCTTCACTAAACTGGTCAAAATCAGCGATGTGGTTCTGGACAACTCCAGTCCGGGCGTCATGGGACGCTTAGGTTTGGCCCAGGCCGACCTGGAAAAAATCAAGAAAGACATTATCTCGGTATCTCTTTCCGGCTGCGGTGAAATCGGGCCGCTCAAGGATACTTTGGTTTACGCTCCGTTGATTATTGCGCTGGGCGGACTGGAAGGCCTGCTCGGCTATTACGGCGATACCCTGCCGATGAACCTCGCGCCCGGCTACGGCGATACCAATGCCAGTATGCACGGCGCTTTTGCCGTCCTCGCCGCCCTTTGGCACCGCGAGAAAACCGGCGAAGGCCAGCATGTTACCCTGGCGGAATCTTATGCTGTTACCAACCTCATCGGGGAAGCGATTATGGACTACAATATGAACGGCCGCATCCAGGGACTGCAGGGCAACCGCCACCCGGTCTTGTGCCCGCACGGCAATTATCCCTGCCAGGGCGACGATAAATGGGTCTCCATCGCCGTGGATACCGAAGAGGAATGGAAAAACCTTTGCAAAGGCCTCGGCGCCCCGCAATGGCTTGCGGATAAGCGTTTTGCCGATAAAGCCGCCCGCCGTCAGCACTGGGAAGAACTGGATAAACTGATTGCCGCCAAGACGATGAATTACGGCATGTATGATATCAGCGAAATTCTGCAGAAAGTGAATGTCGCCGCTACGCCGGTAATGAACTGCGAAGATCAGTTCAGCGACCCTCATTTCCGCGAACGGGAAGTCAATGTCGAAATCCAGCATCCCATCATCGGCACGGAATATGTTTATAACAATCCGATGCGCCTCAGCGATATGCCGCCGACTATACGCCGTCCCGCCCCCTCCATCGGCGAACACAACGATTACGTCCTAAAGGATTTACTCGGTTATTCCACCGAGCAAGTCGCCGATTTAGTCGCCCAGAAGATTATCCTCTAATATCAATTTGGCTTAAATAAGAAGAAAGCCCTGGGATCAAATAATATGGTTCCGGGGCTTTTTTAGTTTTACACGTTATTCCAACGAAATGCCGATGGAAAAATTCATCTGAAATAAATTATTCATTCGATAGCAGACTTGTAAACCAAAGTTGGACAGAAAGCAACATCTTTGCTAGACTGACATAGTTTAGACCGCACAAATATCAAGAGAGACTGCTGCTCATGACCGTTTTTACACTGCTCAGCGCGATAATTTTAGTCCTTATTGCCTCGCTGCTCTTTGTTAACGCCCTCGAATGGCTGGGACATCACCTGAAACTGGGCAGCTCGTTTGTGGGCGCGATATTATCCCCATTGTTTACATCGCTGCCGGAGTTAATTGTAATCCTGATTGCGATATTCTCCGGCCTGGGCAAAACCGGGCCCGAGATCGGCATCGGGACGATTTACGGCGAACCCTTTATGGCCTCAAGTTTGTCTTACGGATTAGTGGGAATTGCGGTGCTGTTGGGGTACCTGGCCAAAAAGAGAACCTCTGCCACGATGGTGATCGATAAAACGCTGGCCCTTCCTTACATCTTCATTATCGTCCTGTTTCCGTTAACTTTGATTCCGGGGTTTGTGCACGTAAGCTGGCTGAAGTACGGCTTCGGGCTGTTCTTCCTGGCCGCGTTCGTGGTCTACATGATTTTAATGTTCCGGCAGCGGACATCGGAATTGATGGAAGAATCAGAAGAGCTTACATTCGGCAGATTCGGGCCCAGAACACTTTCATTTCAGAGAATTGCTGTTGCCGCTCAGGTTTTAGCGGCGGCGGTATTGTTATACATAGGTTCCAGATTACTGGTTTCTGCGGTGGCAACAATTGCAACAACGATTAACGCCAGCCCCCTGGGAATAGCGATGGTTATCATTCCGATTGCCACCGTGATTCCTGAAACCATTACCGCCCTGATCTGGGGATACCGGGGAAAAGACACGCTGAGTGTGGGTTCTCTGGTCGGCGAAAAGATTTTATTCGCGACTTTTTATCCGGCGGTTGGGTTATTTTTAACTTCCTGGGTGCTTAATATCGATGCCGTGTTCAGCGTCATTTGCACGACGGTTGTGTCCTTGTTACTGCTCATTCTCATCTTGAAAAAACGTCTGCCGTGGTACGGGCTGTTATTCGGTTTAATCTTTTTTATTATCTTCGCCGTGATGATATTTTCGGCTAAATTATAGTGAATTGCCGCGCCTTCATTTGTCTGCATAATTTCCAATGGAATACTAATTTTAACTAGGTCAGTGCCTGATATTTATCGGGTAATCAGAACGGCGCCGCTGGTTAAAAGTTCAAACTAAATTCGGCGTCACCTCAGGTATTGCCCCAGGAACAACGGCCAGACGACAATCCCGAGGATGATTTTCCACCAGATTAAATTGGCGAAGCCGATGGTAAACAGCCACCCGATGAACCAGATGACTCCCGCGCCGGCACCCCATGCTCCTCTTCGTTTCTCCATTTTTCTGCTCCTTCCTGTTCCTACTTCTAACCCATTATATATCGGGAAGATTCTTCCCATCCGGCAGATACTCCAGGATGTCACCGGGCTGGCAGTTCAGATACTTGCAAATCGCTTCCAGTGTGGAGAACCGGATTGCCTTCACTTTGCCAGTTTTTAGATTGGACATGTTGACGTTTGAAATTCCGACCTTGTCCGCCAGGTCGTTCATTTGCATTTTTCGATCTGCCAGCACTCTATCTAAACGAATAATTATTGCCATTTATATTCCCCTTATAAGGTCGAATCTACTTCTTCCTGCAAATAATTCCCGTACTGGAACACCCCGGCCAGTATTAAAATCAGGATTCCCGTGAAAAGTAAATTACCATCCACGGAGTAAGTGGCATTCATATTATTTATCTGCAGCATTTGAATGACAGTCGCAGCGATTCGCCATTGCAGGATTGGCACGATAACGGATCCCGCTAGTAAAACCAGGGCAATCACGGTTAAATTTCTCGAATTACCTTTTTCAAAGGGATTATCCGCGACAACCGTTTTTAGAATGCCTTTGACTTCAAATACAATTACGGAAACCATCAATGCGGCTAAGGAAATATACATAAACAGCGCTTGCAGAAAAGACTTGATCATAATATGCCCGTTGGTTGGCGGAATAAATTTAAACATCGTTTGACCAAACGTAGTGTTTAAATAACCGGAAAAATTGACGGATATGTCCATATCCTTAGCCGGAACACGCGATATTATAATGCTGGCAAGCAAAAATAACACAAATCCCACCGCTGCCACCCAAAATACAATGTTGCAGATAACTTTTAGTATTTTGGCCAGCATTTTCATTTTCACCTGACCTGTCTTCACCATCGTTTTTCCTTCCTTGATTAAGTATTACTCTTTGATTAAGTATTACTCTTTGATTATAAACAGATAACTTATCGTTTGTCAATAACTTTTTTATGTTTATAAATAATTTATTCATGTTAACTCTAATACAAACTCCCGAGCCGGGTCCCCCCACCTTGACACCGCAAAAAAATGCGGATATGCTGAGTATCCACGCAAAATCGGATTTGGGAAAATTATTAACAAGGAGAATCCCCGTGCCCCCATACTCCAGAGAAATCAAGTTTGATGGGATTGTCAATTGCCGCGACCTCGGTGGATATCAGGCTGAAGGCGGCCGCACCGTCGCATGGCGGCGGCTGTTCCGCAGCGGCTACATCCATCCGGCGACGGCAAGCGATTTAAACCGGCTCAAAGAAGAATTAAAACTGGCTTCGGTGATAAACCTCCGCGGCAATAAAGCACGACAACAAAAAGAGGTAAGCCTGCTGAATCATGCCGGAATTAAATACTTCAACACTCCTTTTTTCAATTACCAGCAGGAAGAATTGAATTTAGATTTCAGCAATATGGGCGAAGCCTTTTTATTTCGCATCCGGCATCAGGAATACGCTAAGCCGATAATCGACGCGCTGGAAATTATCGCCGACCCCAAAAATCTCCCGCTGCTGTTTCACTGCGGCGCCGGCAAAGACCGGTCGGGACTGGTCGCAGCGTTTGTTTTGAGCGTGCTGGGCGTGACTGATACCGATATCATCAAGGACTACATTTTGTCCGCGCCTTACATGCGGGAAATGGTCGCCAATATGATGAACGACCCAAACACGCCGGAAGAAGAGAAAAATTTGCCGGCGTACACTTGGGAAGCAACGGCGGAATCGATGGAGCTGTTCCTGACTGGATTGAGACAGGAATTCGGCTCGGCGCGGGGATACCTGGAAATGAACGTGGCAGATAAATCTTTATTCCAACGGCTGGAGAAGGCAATGCTGATTTAGCGAAATCGCCATCCCATATTCGTATTTTGTTCGATTAAACGGTCAATTGGTCTCGACCTGTTCGACCGCTACTTTGACCACGGCGTTGATTTTCATGTTCCGGGATGCCAGCATCGCGGCGGTTTTATCGAAGAGTTCGCCGGAGGTGATGATTTCACCTTTACCCCAGATGCGGCAGCCTTTGTGCGTGGCGGCATCGAGCCAGAGAATGGAGACCTGCGGATTTTCTCTGATATTGGCGATCGTGCGCGGGGAATGTACATCGGCAAATACAACATGCTCGTCATCCAGCACGCGGACCGAGCCTTTAGCCGAGACATTGGGTTTACCGGTTTTATTTGCGGTGGCGACGTAGGCCGGGCGCATCGCCCCGATGACATTTTTTGCTTCTTCGGTGAGTTTTGCCATGATAACCTCCATTTAGTCGCAGAATTGCGGGTATGGTTTAATTTTACGCCAACAGGGAATTAGCAACAAGTTTGGAATAAATTAATTTGGAATTTCACGAAACAATTATTGGAAATAAGTATGCGGAAGCACTCCACGTTTTCTAAAGAACGAGGGGTGATTTGGGTTTTCGGCCCAAACTGGAATGATTTTGCCGGATTGGAGGGTGAAATTCCCCTAGTGAATTTGTGGTGTAAATCCCTCTGTATCTCCCTTTACAAAAGGGAGAAGATGCTATATTGAGGGATGGGGAGAATGCCCTTTTTCGGCATTTTTGGCAGTCTTTTTCCTATAAACCCTTTACTGGGC
>PMCB01000052.1:23503-32418 GCA_003153955.1 Dehalococcoidia bacterium
TATTATATGACGGGTTATTCGAGAGTTGTCAAGCGGATTTTGTCACCTCTTTTATGAATACAAATCCTAAATCCGAATTTCAAAATACTAACATCGAAAAAGCCAATTTCCCTCTCTCCAAACTCTCTCCCACGCCGGGGCGAGAGGGCTGAGGTTTGAGCTTATAGAAATTGTCACTCTATCTCAATCTCTCTCCCGTTCGTGCCTCCGGGACCTAGCGGCCTGAGAGGGAGGAAAAAGCGGCGAACGGGAGAGTCCGGAGGATGGGTATATGAATCGTATTAAGGGTTAGTATCAAAGCCATATTTGTTTGATGTATACGTTCACTTCGTGAAGTACTTCCGCTGCGGCTACAGCATTTCGACTAAAGTCGAAAGTATTTCACCTGCGGGCTCAAGATTCCCGCTTTCACGGGGAAGATTAACTATTTCACCCGTAAACCAAATTGAATTTGTTATTGAGGTAATTAATCAAATCGGCAGGGTCAAAGGGTTTGCCGGTGGCGTGTTTGATAAGTTCGGACGGTGTGTAAAGACTACCATATTTGTGGATATGTTCGTTGAGCCAGAGGCGGGGGACGGAAAATTCTCCCAGGCGGACGCTTTCGTCCAGAGAGGGGATATCGCGGCGCATGGCGGCTTCGATTTGCGCTGCATAGGCAGAGCCGAAGGAATAGGTCGGGAAATAGCCGAAAGAGCCCCATGACCAGTGGACGTCCTGCAATACCCCATGCGCATCGTCCGGGACCTCCATGCCGAGATACGATTGGTATTTTTGGCGCCAGACTTCAGGCAACTGCGCCGCGTCAAGTTTCCCATTCAATAAATCGCGTTCAATTTCGAAACGGATAATAATATGCAGGTGATAGGTGAATTCGTCAGCGGCGGTGCGGATTAACGATGGTTCGACGCGGTTCACAAACCGGTAAAAATCATCAAAACCGATGCCGGCGGTTTCACTTTTAAAAATCTCCCCGAATTTCGGGAACCAGTACTCCCAGAACGAGCGACTGCGGGCAAGGTGATTTTCGTAAAAACGGCTCTGGCTTTCGTGGATGCTCATGCTGCTTGTGCTGCCGAGCGGCGTGCCGCGGTATTCGGGCAGTAATCCCTGTTCGTAGATGCCGTGCCCTGACTCGTGCACGGTGGAGAAAAGCGCATCCAGCGGGTCTTTAAGATGGAAAGCGGTGGTGATGCGGACATCGCCGGTATCGATGCGNNCCCAGCGCGGCGGAAACCTGCTGCCCGAAAGCCCGCTGTTTTTCGATGTTAAAGGACGCGCCCTGAAACAAATCACGGGGCGGCTTGTTTTTGGCGGTTCCCAGTTTTTGGATGAGGGGAACCAGGGCGGCTTTGAGCCGGGTGAACAGGGCATCGCACTTCACCGCGGTCAAGCCTTCTTCGTATTTGTCCAGCAGTTTATCATAAGGATTTTGCGCCCCGCCGAGGAAGCGGGCTTCTTCGCGGCCGGTATCAATAATTTTCGCCAGGTTGGGCGCGAATAAAGCGTAATTGCTCTCCCTTTTGGCTTTCTGCCAGACATCGAAAGATTCGCTGTAGAGCCGGGCTGCCCGGACGACAAATTCATCAGGCAGTTTGACGCCCCGGTCGTATTCGCGGCGCCATTCACGGACATTAGCGGCTTCGCCGGCTGAAAGTTTGCCTCTTTGGGCGATTTTTAAAAGCTCGCCGAAGCGCGGCTCCGTCAGTTTCCGGTGGTAAAGTTCTGCGGCAAACGAGACCATTTCGGCGCGGGAGGCAGAGCCGCCCGGCGGCATGTAGACTTCCTGGTCCCAACTGGCCAGACTGCCGATGGCGTTGATGCGGCTTAATTCACGGGAGCGCTCGATTAATTCCTGATAAGTCTGAGCGGGGGTGATAACGCGGTTATTTGAACGTGAAGGATTCATGAAAAACCTCCTGACGAAACCGGACAGGTTAGTCCGGATTTGCTGATTTAAAAGTACCAGAATTATAACACAGGGAAAAGTGGGATTTTTGTTTATCTGTAGGGTCAGGTTTCGAACCTGACCGCCCTTTCCCTTTTTATTAAATCTAACTAACCTGTGTCATTATCGACGGTCATACATAAATTCGTAATGTTATCAGGCAGACTGTCGATACCGCCGAATTCCCGGACAACAACAGATTTAATCCGGCGTTTGATGGCTGCATCAACATTGGTGATCGTCATTTGCGCAGTGCCGCCGATACTTTCGCAGTCATCCTCCACCAGAACGTCCGGCAGCACTGCTTCAGCGATATCTTTGTAGGTTTGTTTCACCTGCCGGAACAACAGCGGGCCCGGGGGAAAACGATACGTACTCAGAACCTGTTGAATGGCGGTAACCTCTGCCGGTTTTTTGCGGGAGGTGACGTAAATAATTTCTGCCCCGGCATCGGCCCAATGATTAAGTTTTAACACTGAATTGCCAATCGGGATGTAAGAAGCAAAATCATATATATCCGGAGCAGGATTTTGCACCTGTTTGATGATTTCATCATGGGTAAGACCGGCAGCGGTTTTGTGCATGAGAATTGTGCCTTCGGTAAAGATCAGGATTTTCATAAGGCTATATCCAATAAATCTATGACATCCAGAACACTTGTGCTAATATTATATCACAGAAAAACAGGGAGTTTACAACTGAAACCCCCATTGTTTCCCGTTAAAACCGGGTCGAAAAAGTCGGGCAAACCGCCGGGATAAAGGATATATTGAGACTAAGGGAGATGCGGAAAGATGGAATGGCCGGAAAGAATGAATGCGGCGGTAGACTACATCGAGGCAAACCTGGCGGATGAAATCGACATGGAAAAGGCAGCAAGAATCGCCTGCTGTTCTTCATTTCACTTCAGACGGATGTTCTTTGCCTTCGCGGGGGAAACAGCGGCAGAATATGTGAGGCGGAGAAGAATGACACTGGCAGCCAGAGAATTAACATCAATAAAAACCAAAGTCATCGATGCAGCGGTGAAATACGGCTATGATTCGCCGGATGCTTTCACCCGGGCCTTCCGCAATGTGCACGGCATCACACCAGTGGCAGCGCTCGGGCCGGTGGTGAGGCTGGCGGCGCATCCGCGTATCTCCTTCAGTAGAAATTTAGCAGGAGGCGACAATATGGACTACAAGATTATTGAGAAACCGGCATTTGAGATCATTGCCAAAGCGAGAAAATTTACGACAGCACAGGGGGAAAACTTCATCAAAATTCCGCAGTTCTGGGAAGAAATAATGCAGGGCGAAAATGGATTCAAGGCACTGATGAAACTGACGCAGGACCAGGCAGGGCCGGTTACCGGTGCGGGCAGCCTTGGCATCTGTATGATGGATGGAGTTAATGACAAATTCGCCTATGCCATCGGTGTCGAAAAACCGACAGCCAAAGCAGCGCCGGCGGGTTTTGAGACTCTTCGTATCCCGGCGGCAACCTGGGCAGTATTCGAATCCGTCGGACCGATGCCCAAAGCAATTCAGGATGTCACGGTTAAAATATTCAAGGAATGGTTCCCTTCAACAGGTTACGAACATGCTGCGATACCCGAGCTTGAGGTCTACCTGCCGGGAAACCCGGACGCCCCGGATTATCACTGCCAGGTCTGGATACCGATTATCAAGAAAGGGAAGAAATAGATTAAGAATCTTTCTCTTAGACCGGATCCCGATCCCGCCTCAAAGTAAGGGATAAGCTTCTATCGGGATGGATTTTATTGATTTCCGGGTTCTCTCAGCATTGACCAGTTGGTGAGGGTAGTTTTCGGCACGGCTGATTTATCAATAATCCGGAAACCGAAATGTTCGTACCGCCGGACGTCGGTCTCATCCATCGTATCAAGATAAACCGGCAGCCTTTCCATATCTGTTCTGACCAGCATGGCGCGTATCAGCTTACCGCCATAACCTTTTCCCTGATATTGAGGAAGGACCCCGACCGAATCCAGAAACCAGTGCTCCGACGGGGCGGTCAGTTGATGCCTGGCCTCCACAAAATCCGCCGCTTTTTGCAGCCTGCCGACCCCGGACCAGGGAAAGCACAACAGCGCGGAAAATGGAACGGAACGCAAGATTTTCCGGAAACGCATCGGAAAATATTCCGACCGGTACCACACAGCGATGCCTTCCATCCGGGGAGAAGAGGCATAAACTTCACCCCACCGGACTCCGTAGCCGACGATGACCAGAAAAAAGTAATAAGCAGCCTTATTCCGCTGCGATTCATCCGGGTATTTCTGCACCAGCAGCGGGTACTGCTGAAAGGATTCGGTCAGCACGCGGGCTGCCGGTTTGATATCGGCTTTCCGCAATCGGACAAGGCTGTCTAACGCAACATTCATACCGACATTCTACAGTGGGAAGTGAGTTTGCGCAAATGAAGTCCCGCCAGCTGCTATTACTGTCAGCCCCGGGTCAATTCCCGGGAGATATCAACTGGATCCCGATCCCCTATCAAGTATGGGACAAGCTTTCGACGGGATGGAGATTGCCCCGGCTTAAAGTCCTCGCAATGGGCATTGATAAAAAAGGAGTCCTTCAGTTGAAGGACTCCTTTTAATTTTTATAAAACTATTTTCTCAGGACTAAAGAGAATCAGCCGGGGCAATCTCGAACTGGCTCTTATAAAGCGACGCGTAGAAACCGTTGGCAGCCAGCAGTTCTTCATGTTTGCCCTGCTCCACAATGTCGCCGTCTTTGATGACCAGAATAATGTCCGCATCGCGGATGGTGGACAGGCGGTGGGCAATGACAAAACTGGTGCGGCCCTTCATCAACTCTAACATCGCGTTCTGGATGAGGATTTCGGTCCGGGTATCCACCGAGCTGGTGGCTTCGTCCAGAATCAATATCTTGGGGTCGGCAAGGAAGGCGCGGGCAATGGTCAACAGCTGTTTTTGACCCTGTGAGATATTGCTGGACTCTTCATTCAACTCCAAATCGTAGCCGTGCGGTAATGTGCGTACAAAATGGTCGACATTGGCCATCTTCGCCGCCGATACAACCATATCGTCGGTGGCATTGAAGTCGCCGTAGCGGATGTTTTCCCGGATAGTGCCGTTAAACAACCAGGTATCCTGGAGCACCATGCCGAACATGCCGCGAAGGTCTTCACGTTTGAACTTCCGGATATCCACACCGTCAATCGAAATCGAACCGCTGTTAATATCGTAGAAACGCATCAATAGTTTAACGATAGTGGTTTTACCGGCGCCGGTGGGGCCGACCAGGGCTATTTTCTGGCCGGGTTTAATTTCAGCCGAGAAATTGTGAATAATTACTCTGTCCGGGGTATAGCCGAAACTGACATTCTTGAAAGATACGTTTCCTTTGACAACTGCCGGCTTGACGGCGTCAACCGGATCAGGCGATTCCTCTTCAGCATCCAGGAATTCGAAAACACGCTCGGCGGCCGCCGCGGTAGACTGCAGCACGTTAGCGATGTTGGCGACTTGCATGATGGGCTGGGTAAAGGACCTGACGTACTGGATGAAAGCAAGGATATCGCCGACGCTGATTGTTCCCTGAACGGCCAGGAAACCGCCGAGGATAACAACAGCGACATAAGCGATGTTGCTGACAAAGGTCATGATGGGCATCAGCATACCTGAGAGGAATTGGGACTTCCAACCGGCTCCGTAGAGTTCAGTATTCAGACCGTCAAATTTCTCGATAGATTTCGCTTCACCATTGAAAGCTTTGATGACGGTATGACCGCCGTACATTTCCTCAACATGGCCGTCGACGTGACCGAGGTAAACCTGCTGTTGTTTAAAGTATTTCTGGGAGGCTTTGATGACCATGGTGATAAGCCCGAAAGAAACAGGCAGGATTACGATCGCCACCAGCGTCATCAACCAGCTGATGGTCAGCATCATCACCAGGATACCGATAATCATCGTCACGGATGTGACAATCTGGGATAAGTTCTGTGCCAGAGTATTACTGATGGTATCGATATCATTGGTAACCAGACTCAGGGCTTCGCCGTGGGTTTTGGTATCGAAGTACTTGAGCGGCATCCTTTTAATTTTTTCCGCGATATTTTTCCGGAAATTGTAGGTGACCTTCATCGCGATGCCGGACATGATATAGCCCTGGATGAAGCTGAAGATGGCACTGGCCACGTACAAAATCAACAAAATGATAGCGATGCGGCCGATATAGTGGAAATCGACTGTCGCGCCGGGAACATGCATGACCTTGGCCACAATGCCCTGGAAGAGTTTGGTGGTGGCATTACCCAGCATTTTCGGGCCAACGATCGTAAAAATGGTGCCGGCAATGGCAAAAATAAGCACCAGCGCCAGGGAAACGCGGTAAGGAGCAAGATATTTCAAAAAGGTTTTCATTGCCTTCCGGAAACTTTTCGGTTTTTCCCCGCCCATGCCGGGATGCGGACCCATGGGGCCGCCTCTGCCGGGACCGAAAGCCGGTTTATTGTCTCTTCTTGGTGTGTCATTTGATTGTGTCATCAGGCGAGTTCCTCCTTGGACAGTTGAGACAGCGCAATTTCCTGGTAGACCTTGCAGTTTTTCATCAGGTCCCGATGAGTACCGACACCCGCAATCTCACCGTTATCCAGCACTACAATCTGTTCAGCGCCCATAATCGTGCTGACCCGCTGGGTGACAATGAGTACCGTGGCATCGCCCGTCTCTTTTTTCAAGGCTTTTCTAAGAGCCATATCGGTCTTAAAATCGAGCGCCGATAAACTGTCGTCAAAAATATAAATTTCCGGTTTCTTGGCCAGCGCCCGGGCAATAGCCAATCTTTGCTTCTGTCCGCCCGAAAGGTTAGTCCCGCCCTGGGATACGAGCGTTTGATAACCCTTTTCGCTTTCCTTGATAATATCCGTGGCCTGGGCAATTTCGGCGTATTTAGCTACTTCCTCCGCGGTGGCATTTTCATTGCCGTATTTGATATTGCTTTCAATGGTGCCGGAGAAAAGCACAGCTTTTTGGGCCACGTAACCGATTTTGTCCCGTAAATTATGCTGGGTCACTTTTTTCACATCCACCCCATCGACGAGGACGGCACCGCCGGTAGCGTCGTAGAAACGTGGGATGAGGTTGATCAAAGTAGTTTTACCGCTGCCGGTACTGCCAATCACCGCCGTGGTCTGGCCGGGTTTGGCGGTAAAGGTGATATGTTTCAGCACATCATCCTCAGCACCCGGATAACGGAAGGCCACATCCTTAAATTCGATAACCCCCTTCAGGTCACTGCGGAAATTTTCCGGTTTCGCCGGGTCGACGATGACCGGCTCGGTTTCCAGTACTTCACTGATTCTGACCGCGGACACACTGGCACGCGGAATCATGATAAAAACAATCGATATCATCAGGAAGGCAAAGATGATAAGCACGGCATACTGCATGAAAGCCATCAGGTTACCGACCTGCATCGTACCGGCATTAACCTCATGGGCGCCGACCCAGATGATGAGAATCATCACTGCGTTCAGCAGGAACATCATCGTCGGCATCAGGAATACCAGCACCGCACGGTTAACAAACAGGCTCGTTTTAGTCAGGTCCTGATTGGCTTTGTCAAACCTTGCTTCCTCGTGTTTCTGCGCATTAAATGCGCGGATGACCATGAGGCCGGTGAGTTGTTCGCGCATCACCAGGCTGAGTTTATCAATCAGCGCCTGCATCGAGCGGAATTTGGGCAGGACGATCAGGAACATCACCACCATGATGGTAATCAGCGCGCCGACGGCCGCCCCGATAATCCAGAGCATCGAGTTGGCGGAGCCGAGTACTTTGAAGATACCGCCGATACCGATGATTGGAGCATAGAAAACAATCCGGAACAGCATCACCAGCAGCATTTGTATTTGCGTGATGTCGTTAGTCGACCTTGTGATTAACGAAGCAGTAGAGAACTTGTCAAATTCCGTATTGGAAAAACTCTCGACCCGGACGAACAATTGCTTACGCATGTTCCGTCCGACTCCGGCGGCAATCCGCGCCGAGATATAGCCTACAGTCACCGAACAGGCAGCGCTGGCCAGGGTAATGAGCACCATAATTTCCCCAATATTGAAAAGATACCGGTGCTGAATAGTGCCGGTGTTCATACCGAGGGCCTTGTATTCTATCGTAAGGTAAGCCACCGAATATTCAGTCAAAAGGTCCGGCGCGATGGCATTGATTTGTGTTTGAGCAGCACCTTGCAAGGCGGCCTGTTGGGCAGGCGGCAACTGTGCGAGTACCGCGAAGGGATCCTGACCGGCAGTATATGGTATTCCGAATTGTGCGAAAGTCGCTGCGGCGTTTTGCTCCAGGTTGGCTACTACCGGCAGACTATGGGAAAAAATTGTATTGAGGGAGGCAATTTCTTTTTTATTGGTGGTATTGATTTTGTAAATATTTTCATTCGCCAGTTGCGGATAAGTTTTCACATATTTAGCATAATCGGAGGCAGAAAGAGATTGCTTATCAAGCACGATATAGTCGCCCTTAATCTGGTTTATCTGATCCGAAGTCAGAAAAATACTGATGTGATTGAATTCGGTAACACTGACAGCCTCCGGCACAGCGTTCGCGATACCGTTCTGCTGAATACCGATGTTCACAATATTTGCCATGTAGCCGGGCAACGACAGGTCCAGCATCGCCTGGGCAAACAAAAGGACAAATATAAAAATAATTGCCCAAACGAAAGGCTTGAGATGCTTAAAAAGTTTTGTCATTTATGAAAGTTCCTCCAAATCAACTATGAAAAAAGCCTGGTTAACGGATGATAAAATGTAATCTTTATAATTTGCCGATGGTGTTCCTTAATGTTTCCAGCGCGGCTGACATCTGAGACAGTTCCTCCGGGGTCAGGGTCGACAATATCTTTTTTGTATTTTCCTTCGTCTTTTGCTTCATTTCCCGGCCTAACAAGCGACCTTTATCCGTGAGAAACAG
>PMCB01000052.1:32426-34632 GCA_003153955.1 Dehalococcoidia bacterium
GTTTTAAGGATTTTCTTGTGAACGATGAGCATTACGTGGAACATGTTTTCCAGAATACGGTCGATATTGACTTCTTCCATTCTTTCCAATCCGCTTCATCCAATTATTAAACAAGATGTTAACTAAGATAATAGTTAACTCCATTAACTATCTTAATCGGTTGATTTTCAGTTGTCAACCTTAATTTTATCTTGAAAAGGTTACGTTTTGGTAAAATTTAGGCACATTAATTTAATTCTTCCTGCCGGTTCTGACATTGCAGCAGATTGACAAAAAGGTGGTACTAAAGTACTATAATGCTGTTTTTTATTTGCTTGATTCAATTACAGGAGGTTTTTGTATGACGGATGTCCCTTTAACGCCGGGAACCAACCCTCAAGATAACGCACAACTCAATTCGCAGATAACAGAACTGAACAAAAAAATTGATGCGCTGAATGATAAACTCGACAAGAACCAGGCCGCGACAGAGCAGCTAATGAAGCAGTCAAAGATGGTGGTCGACACGACCGGTTCGGTCAAAGCCCAGGAAATACTGAGGCAAACCGTCAGCAACCCCAGCGGTTTTATCGCTATCGAAGCCACCAACTTTATCGTCAAATACATCCAGGTGCATCAAACCACCAGATTCAGAGCCACTGCTATGGCAAAAGGGCGTAAAGTACTGCAAACAATCATCGCGAACTATATCGCGCAAAAGGTGCCGCAACTGAACTGGTACGGCACCTCCGTATCCGCCGAGGGCGGGAACCAGTATCATATGAAAACCAGAACCAATTTCCCGGTCCGGATAAATACCGGCATTCCGCTGGTGGGTAACGTCACAATCGCGATGGTGGCCATGGAAGTCGAAGGCGACGTGGACACCATCACGAATGAGATGACGAATACCAAATGCAGTCTGGCAACGGACGACGCGCAGCGGCAGGTTTTTAAAGACATACAAGATGAAATGGAGTACACGTTCAAACCGCACAAACATATCTGGGCGGTGATGTACCCCACCGGAAAAGGCATCCGGGCATTGTACAGGTTCCTGAAAAAAGAGACGGCATTCTCAATACCGCTGTTGATAATATTTATCATCACGGGCTTTTTTGCGCCGTCTTTATTTCCTGCCAGCAATATCTGGAGGCACCTCGGGCAGCCGGTTATTTTCCACCGTTTTATCGGAATCAGCCCATTGGCGCTGTGGTTCGGGATAATCAACGGCATTATCTGGGGCGCCGTAATCTGGGCTATTGCCCGGTTTAACATCATCCCCGGACTTGGGAAAGTTTTCAAGTTTATTGTTGCTAACGTCTTTCCCAAAGTGGGGGATTTTTTCAAAAACCGCGTTTACCGCTACGCTACGATTGCAACAGTGCTGGTATTGATTATGCTGCTGATTCTGTGGCGAGTCGGCGCATTCGCGGGACCGCCGCCGCTGCAGTTCGCCGGCGCCAGTCCTTCCAATACTTCAGTCGGGGCAGCTTATACCGCAAACCTGACAGTCTCAGGCGGGAAAAAACCTTATACACTTTCGGTGGTCACCAATGCCCTGCCGCCCGGATTATCCCTGGACACCGCCACCAATGTTATCTCCGGTACTCCCACTACGGCCGGGAATTATCAATTTACAATGCAAGTGCAGGACGGTTTGAAAAAAACGACAATGTTAACGGAAAGCTACGATATAGTCGTGGTGCCGCAGGGTAATTTTGTGATCTGCAGCACAAATTTGCCAGTGGGCAGCCGTGGAAAAGCATATTCCTCCCAGATTGTCGCTCAAGGAGGCTCCGCGCCGTACCTGTGGGGCATTTCGGCGGGTCAAGTACCGCCCGGGCTGATACTCGGCGCTACCGGGAAAATTACGGGCACACCGACAGCGAGGGGAGATTTTACCTTCACCGTTGCAGCGGATGACAGCGCAGGGACAACGCCCGCTTTTTCGCAGAGCTACACGCTGCATATTAAATAGCTGGCAGCTTTAAGCTTTCAGTTTCCAGGATTTTGGAGATAAAAACTCTTTAATTCACGACGGATTTAAAGCTTCGGCAATAATAATGAAAACACAACGCCCTATCTCTTCTATTAAGTTGCCCGAAAAGAGACGTTGGAAATTATTTTTATGGATTCCCGATCAGGTCGGTACATTACGGCTTCTGCGTAAGTATTTCGGCTTTAAAAGCCTCAAGAATGACAAACCGGGGAAAACAGCTTCAAG
>PMCB01000109.1:0-4189 GCA_003153955.1 Dehalococcoidia bacterium
TCTCTCCAGGAACAAGCCGATAAAAACGGGGCGTACATCCTTTTAGTGGACGGTGCGGGTGATATTGTCAGGCAACTGGTGCCCCAGCAGCCGGAAACGTTATCGCCCATTGCGGTCGGGTCCGGCACGCTGCCAAAGGGAATAGCTGCTGTGGTGAAGGGAGTCTTTAAAACAACCGATGGGAAAACATATTTATACGCCGCCTATCCGTTAACCCGACAAAGCCTGCCGCTGACCAGCGTCGATACGCTGGTACTGGCAAAGGTGCGGCCGGGGATTATGACGGTAGTCGGCACTTTTATCTGGCCGCTGCTGCTAGCCGCCGTTTTTGCGCTGATTGTCTCTCTTGTGATTGCCATCTTTCTGGCAAGGTCAATTTACCGTCCCCTGGCAAAGGTCACCAAAGCAGCTCAGCAGATATCTACGGGGGACTACAGTCAAAGAATAACACCCGAAGGCCCGAAAGAAATAAAAGAACTGGGGGACAGTTTCAACCGCATGACGGAGGACGTAGAACAGGCTCAATTGGAATTGCGGCATTTTGTGGCTGATGTCTCACACGAATTGAGAAGTCCGCTGACCTCCATTCAGGGATTTGCCCAGGCATTAATCGACGGCACGGCAGCGGATGACGCGACCAAGCTGAAAGCAGCGCAAATTATCGATGAAGAATCCCGAAGATTAAAGCACCAGGTAGACGAATTGCTGGAATTATCACGTATGCAGTCGAATCAGGCAAAATTCCTGAAAGAGCCGGTGAATCTGAAGGAAGTGCTGGTACAAAGCGCAGAGGTTTTTGCCGTCCAAGCCAGGCAAAAACAGGTTACGATCGAACTGAAGGCCGCGCCTAATCTAATTGTGGCAGGAGATGCAGACCGACTTGAACAGGTATTTAATAACCTGCTGGACAATGCCATTAAAAACAGCCCGGCCGCCGGCAAAGTGAGCATCATTTCGGAAGAGAAAGAAGGAAAATCCGCCAGGGTTATGGTATCGGACCAAGGCCCTGGGATTCATCCCGACCATCTGGCCCATGTCTTTGAAAGGTTTTATCAGGTCACCGGCGCCAGAACCGGGGTCGGATTGGGACTGGCAATTGCCAAAGAGATTGTTATCGCACACCGCGGTACGATTGAAGCCTCCAGCACACCGGGCGAAGGCGCTGTTTTTACCGTCACCCTGCCGTTAGTAAACCCTGACACAATGCCGACGGCCGGTAAAGCATAATAACCTCAAGAGGCCAGATTGACTTTCACCGGCGCCCGCTCAAAATCGGCGGTGCCCATCAATGTCTGATGTTTCAGCCGCATGACTTTCGCCAGAAAGGTATCAGGGACGATTTCCAAACGCGTATTATAAAAAGTCACAATCTGATTGAAGTAATCCCGGGCCAGTGCGACGCGCTGTTCCGTTTCGGACAGTTGCTTCTGCAAATTTAAAAACAGCTCGCCGGATTTCAACTCTGGATAGTTTTCTACCGTAACGCGTAAAATCGACCCGAACCCCGCATAATCGGAACCGGCCGCACCGGGCGGTGTCGCGGACATCTGCCCGCGTAAATTCGCCGCCAGTTCCTGTAATTGNNTTCGATGTCCACCTCCGCCCAACCCTGCCGTACCCGCTGGCGAAGGTTTACCAGGCTGTTGTAGACCAGCCATATCCATCCCAGGGCAATCAGCAGCACGTAGACGCCAAGCGCAATGGCGAGTTGTTGTCCGGTGTCCGGCCGGCCGGATTGTGCCAAACGGCTGCCGAGCCAAACACTGCCGGCAATCGACAGGAGTCCGATGACCATCCAGCCCCAGAACCAGGTACCGAGCCCGGAACTGATCTGTTTTTCAGAACGGGTCGAAATCAGGAACATGGGGGCTTTTTTGTCTTTAGCGATTTCTGCGGCGACGATGTCCTGACGTTCCCGCGCCTGGCCCATGACGTACAAACCGGCATGAAGCGGGACGGCAGTTTCGACAAAACGCCGTTCATGGTCGGAGTTCGCGATTTCGCGCAGAGGGGCTTTGCTGAAATAAAGCGGGTCGGAAAACAGGCAGGTTTTATTGAATACTTCCTTATCCTGGATTTCGGCGCCGTCGGGAACGATGCGGATAACACCCATATCGTCCTTCAAATAAAAAGGCGCCAGTTGCTCATCTTTGGCAATAACGGTCCAGCCGCTTTCATGACGCGTGGTCGGCATGCCTTTAGCCCCGACGCCGGTGACGGTCCGGGACCAGTGTTCTTCGATTTTCCATTTGTATAGTACGCAGGGCGCCCCTGCCAGGTAACTGGTTAGGGGTTTATCACTTTCCGCGGTGCCTTTTAACTCCGCTAAGCCGATAAATACACCGAGGGTTTTTGAAGTCGGCATATCGTCCACGAGCCGCTTTTTTTGCAGAATGCGAAAAGCAGCAATCAGACAGGCAATAGCGATAATTATGCCGATAATCATAAAAATGTTCATCTTCGCTCCAAAATGGCCATTGTAAAATGATACTGCCGTAAAGGGAAAGGTGTCAAGAAAATTTGCCGGTAATCCCTAACTTTTTCGCCGCATTGCCGTTATAAATAGTATGAAGATTAAGGAGGTGCTAAAGCGATGAGAGATTTAACTCAGAAAATCCTGTTTCGCGTCAGATGGCTGACCATGTCCGAACGGGGCCGGTACGCTTATCTCTGGGCAAGAACACGAGAGAATTTGCAGTAAATGCCGATAAAAACCGAATACCGTTCAAACTAAAGCCCCGGAATCAGATAAGTCGATCCCGGGGCTTTATGTTTTGGAGACAATAGACACAACTTTATTTTCCGGTTTTAGAATCGCAGGTTTGACCGTTTCATGACGAACAGACTATACTCAAATTAGATTTGAAGATGATTTATTTCTTTTTTCAGCAAAAATTATGACTAATCTGATTGACTCATTTGACCGCCAGATTGATTACATGCGCATTTCGGTGACCGACCGGTGCGACCTGCGCTGCATTTACTGCGCGGCGAGCTCTTTCCAGAACCAAAGTCACGAAAATACGCTGCGCTACGAGGAAATTGCCAGAGTCGTTGAGGCTGCTGCCACGTTGGGCGTGACTAAAATCCGGCTGACCGGTGGTGAACCGCTGGCAAGGCTGCACCTGGACCGTTTGGTTGCCATGCTGGTCAGCATCCCGGGCATTGAAGAAATATCGATGACCACCAACGGCACTTTATTGACCAAGTATGCCGCCGAACTGAAGGCGGCAGGTTTAAAACGGGTTAATATCAGTCTGGACTCGCTTAAGCCCGATAAATTTGCCTACATTACCGGCAGCGACAAATTAAATGAGGTACTACACAGCATCGATGTCGCCAATGATATCGGTCTGGTGCCGGTGAAAATCAATACGGTCATTCTGAAAGGGATTAACGACGATGAAATCACTGATTTTGCCCGCAAAACGATTACGGACTGCTGGAACGTAAGGTTTATCGAGCATATGCCGTTCGCCGGAGCAAAAAAACAGGATAACGACCTGGTGTCCTCTCAGGAAATTATGGATATTATCAGCAAAAAGTACGGAGAGCTGCAGCCCCATCATTCGCATATCGGTAATGGTCCGGCTAAATATTTTAAACTGCCGGGGGCAAATGGGACGGTGGGATTCATCGGGGCAGTTACCGAATGTTTCTGCTCGGAATGCAACCGATTCCGGCTGACTTCCGACGGCAAACTGCGGCCCTGCCTGCTGGACGATGACGAAGTCGATATCCGGGAAGCGGTAAGGCGCGGCGCTTCGATTGAAGAACTGGCGAAGATCATTCAATCCGCCGCATCGGTAAAGCGGGCGCAGCATTCACTCGATTCCGGGAGTAAACCTTCGGTGCGGTCGATGAGGCAGATCGGCGGTTAAATCAATCTGATAACAATAAAAAATAAGAAAGCCCCCCGATGTTTGCGGGGGGCTTTCGTTTAACCCACGGTGAGAGTGCTTTGTAAGACTCACGAAGTGGCCGAGGGCACTTAGTTAGCCGGCGAAACACGGACATCGTTGTATAATTTTTGTCCGTTCGCGATTTGGCCCTTTATCTTAACCTGTCCCAGGGTATTAACGGTAACCAGATTAGAGACATCTCTCTGATATCCGCACAGCAGACACTCTTCATACCAGCCATCCTGTTCGCGCTGAATAAAGAGGTCACCATTACACCGGGGGCAACT
>PMCB01000109.1:4242-10497 GCA_003153955.1 Dehalococcoidia bacterium
TATTGTGGTTACGACAACATTAAGAACAAGAAGAAGAGGTAACAACAAAGTAACGGTTATGTAAATTTTACGTTAAAAAGCACAATTTTATCTGTTCCTTCCGCATTATGAAAAATAAGTCACCAATTCCTGTCAGTTTGTCTGCAGCGGGATGAAGATGGAGTCTTCACCGGAGGCATTGGCAGGATAATTAATCTCGGTGTAAATAACTTCCTTCGAATTGATATCGGAAAGGTTGTTATGGAAAACCAACCGGTAGCTTGTGCCGTTCGCCTGAGTCGCGGTAAAAGTAAGTTTATCGGAGGTATTCCCCACTGCCCCCGAGCCAGTGGCAGTTATAGGATATATCAATGCCGTTCCGGCTTCAATCTGAAAATTGACACTCCCGCCGGAAGCAGGCTTCTCCGTGGTGTACCAGCAGGAGACTACATTACCGGCCGCCAAATTTAAATCAATGGGGAAAGTGCCGCCGCCCTGGAGAGTCAGCCTTATCTGATAGTTTTCCCATTTCACGCCTTGGAGGTCGGTAATTTCCGATACTTTCACGATGCTGTAGACCCTGGTAGGTGTAGTTGAAGTCGTTGTCTGCCCGGCGCACCCGACCAGTAATGTGGCGGCCAGCAGAGAAAGAATCAATATAGATGAAATAATAAACTTATTTATTTTCACTTTAATTCCTCAACACGGTATCCCACTATAACTACCATACAACCGAAAATGGCCTCCGTCAATATTTTCCAGATTAAATATTTTAGGGCGCTGTGAAACTAAATAATCTCGCATAAAACGAAAGCTGAAGTTGTTGTTTTAAACCCTATTTTCATAAATACACAACGACCCACTCCTTTATTAGGTTGTCCGAAAATGGGCTTTTGTCATTGTCGGGCTTGATCCGACAATCCAGAAGATTTCGGACAGTCTCAATATTAATGAATGGATAAGGGTACAAAATGTCAAAAAATACCGGGCGGTTTACCTTGGTAATAAAAGCTAGTACAATGTGGGTGTCATTGTCGAGTGTGACGAGGAATAACGAGAGGAGACTGTCAGATGGATTGTATCTTTTGCAAGATTGTGGCCGGGCAAATACCGAGCGATGTAGTTTACACCGACGACAGGGTGATTGCTTTCCGAGATATCAATCCGATGGCGCCGGTGCACCTGCTGATTATTCCGCGGGAGCACATTGTTTCTCTCAACGATATCACCGAACGGGAAACACCGCTGCTCGGGCATATGGTTCAGGTCTCGAAGCAACTGGCGAAGCAGCAGGGGGTGGGTACTAAAGGCTACCGCGTGGTGATTAATTGCGGATCTCAGGGTGGGCAGGTGGTGCAGCATTTGCATATGCATTTGCTTGGCGGGCGCGAGCTTTCAGGCGGGTTAGGATAGCGATTATGCCGATGCAAGCCTAAGCTGCGCTCAGGGAGTGACAGGTATCGTTCTGAAGTTACAAAGTACCTGAAGAATCTCCCTGTGGTTATAGAAAGGCGATGCGTATGTATACAGTAGAGATGGAGATCCTTCGCTGTGATCAGGACGTGAAAGACGTGTAACTAGAGATGGAGCCTCGTTTCGGCTTCGCTCAAGGACGTGAGACGAGGTGCCTGAAAAAGATGAATAAACAATATTTTATATACAGCATGAGCAGCAGATCAAGCACTTTGTATATCGGTTCCGCGCACAACCTGCTGAAGCGAGTGTTAGACCACAAAGAAAAAATTGTTGACGGATTTACCAAACGCTACTCTATAAATCGGCTTGTTTTTTATGAAGCTTGTGAAACATCAGATGCAGCTATTAATAGTGAAAAACAGTTAAAAGGTTGGACCAGAGCGAAAAAGATAGCATTAATTGAGTCGGTAAATCCCGAATGGAAGGATTTAAGCTTAGAATTAATGTATCAGGAAGATGAAAAACAGATATCTGAAAAACCAGTGATAAAAAGAGGGACGCTTAATTTATACAGAAAGCGAGGAGATTCAGCTCATTAACAAAGTATGCAGTAGAGGGGGAGACCCTTCGTCCGCCCCAGGCGGACTCAGGGCGTGAAACAATATTTCGTGTTTATTGTTTCTTCCGATATTCCAGAAATATATACAGCCCGGCGATACTTTTACCGTCGCAGATTTTGCCGGAGTTCAGCACTGTAGCGATTTGAGAGACAGGGACTTTGACCACGGTAATGCCTTCAGTGTCTTCGGCTACCAGACGGCCGGGAATCAGGTCTTCGGCGAGATAGAGATGCATGTATTCAGTGGAATAACCGGGAGCCAGGTAATAGCCGCCCAGCTTCACCAGTTTCTGCGGTAAATAACCGGTTTCTTCCTGCATTTCCCTTTTCACGGCGGTTTCAACATCTTCGCCCGGGTCGACGCCGCCGGCCGGGATTTCCAGCAGTTCTTTCCCGACCGCATCACGGTATTGGCTGACCAGCAGGATGTTATTATCCCCGTCGACGGCGACAACCGCAATGCAGGCGCCGTGTTCCACGATCTCACGGGTGGTCTGACGGCCGTCCGGCATTTGAATCGTATCGACTCTGAGTTTGACGGCGCGGCCTTCAAATACAATTTTACTGGACAGAGTTTTCTCGGGTTTCATCATTTGCCTTATTTGTTAACTATTTTGATGGTCATCGCGGTTTCATCGCAATTGGGGAACTTGGAACAGCGGTAACATTCGGTCCAGATTTTCTGCGGCAAGGTCATTTTTTCCACTTCTTTCAGACCAAGTTTCTCAAAAAACTTCGGTTTGTAGGTGAGGCAAAAGACCGTTTCGATGCCTAAATCCGCAGCATCCTGCAGGCAGGCGGTAACCAGTTTGTTGCCCACACCCTGCCGCTGCATTTCCTCATCGACGGCCACCGATTTGATTTCCGCCAGGTCGGACCACAAGACATGCAGCGCGGCGCAGCCGACTATACGCTTGCCCTTCCGCACAACAACAAAATCGCGGATATTTTCGTAGATTTCGCTTAATGGGCGGGCCAGCATCTCCCCACGCCCGGCAAAACTGTTGACGAGTTTATGAATGCGAGGGACCTCGCCGATATTCGCTTTTTCAACTTTGATAGAACTGTTCCTGACCAATTTACTGTTTCCCCTTTAATCGTTTTTCCAGTGTGCTGTAAAATGATGATTCCGGATGAATCCTCAAGAACCGGATTTTGTGCCGGCTGCGTCTGACGCTGATGACGGAGCCGCTGTTCAACGGTAAGTTCGTATGGCCGTCAATACTGAGGGTCGCCGGATGAACAGCCTGCACACTGAGCTCAACTCGGGATTCGGACGGTAAGACGACGCAATATTTAGCGGTGAGCAGCGGCACAATCGGCAGTATCAGAAATTCTTTGGAATGGGGCGGTAAAATCGAACCGCCGGCTGCCAGGGCGTAGCCGGTGCTGCCGGTGGCCGTGGATACAATCACGCCGTCGGCTTTATAAGTCGTTAATAATTCTCCGTCAATTTTTGCAGCAATATAAATAACACGGGCAACGGCGCCGCGGGCAATTACCACATCGTTTAAGGCATAAAATGTTTGGCACTTTCCACCTTCGATAGATGGAGCTTCGGCTTCAAGCAGGGAGCGTTCGTCAATCCAGCCCTCACCCTCGAGGATGCGGTTGAGTTCATCCCCGGTCTCCGCCAAACTTAATTCGGTCATGAACCCAAGGTTTCCCAGGTTGATGCCGGTAATCGGTGTTTTACCCGGAATGACAGCCTGGGCCGCCCGTAAAATCGTGCCGTCGCCGCCGATACTTAAAATCAATTCAGTGCCGCATGTTTGCGTGCGGGCTGATTCTCCATCCCATGACGAACAGAGCCAAACGGAAATACCCTTAGCGGTCAGGGTCTTTTGCAATTTATTCGCCAGCGTACCTGCTGCCCCGTTCATGGGGTGATAGAGGATGCCGATTTTCTTTAACATTGTGTTTTGTTTCAGATGAGATTATTTGTCCGGTGAATATAAAAGAAGTGTACCATCGGCACTCTAGAGTGTCAAGAAAAAGACGGTGCACAGCTTGATTTCACTCTCGAATTAGTGCTAATCTGAAAGCTGTCAGTCGATTGTTGAGGAAAGAGCCTGAATGGAAGAAAAAATCGTGTATTTTGATAAGCCCGGACCCGGCAATACCGAAGAAGTGCTTTGCTTAGTACAAAAACGGGCGCAGGAACTGGGGATTAAAACCATCGTGGTGGCCACAAATGGGGGCAATACCGCGCTGAGGGCGATTGAGATTTGCAAAGGCGTCAAAATCGTGGCCGTGACACATTCGACCGGTTTTAAAACTCCGAATTTCCAGGAATTAACCATAGAAAACCGCCGGAAAATCGAAGCTAACGGCGGAGTTGTTTTGACCACCACCCATCTTTTCCGGGGGGTCAGCGGGGCGATGCTGAAGCAATTCAACACGCACGAAATCGGGGTCATTATTGCCAATACCTTACGCCTGCTGGGCCAGGGGATGAAAGTGGTCATCGAAATATCCGTGATGGCGGCGGATGCGGGACTGGTGCGGACCGATGAGGATATCATAGCCATCGGCGGTTCGGGCGGGGGCGCGGACACCGCTGTGGTACTGAAGCCGGTCAATTCAAACGACTTTTTCGACCTGAAAGTGAAGGAAATCCTCTGTAAACCAAGATATTGAGCATTCATACATCAGCGCCTTGCGCTGAGTACCTCGGGCTCTCATCTTGAAGTTTAGGATTTCGAATTTAGACATTAGGATTTAATTACGATGGGTTATCACGAACATAAGCGACTGGAAAAAGAAAATATCGGATGCGCTGTGCTGGTTACCTCTGACAGCCGCACCGAAGAGACCGATGAATCCGGAAAACTGATCAAGCAGCGATTAGTGGACAAAGGGCACCGTGTGGTTTACTATGCGATTCTGAAAAATGATGCCCAGCTGTTGAAAAACAAGATTCTGGAATTAGTCAAACAGGATGAAGTTCAGGTCATTATCACCAGCGGCGGGACNNAACTCGACGGATTCGGGGAACTGTTCCGTTATTTAACATACCAGGAACTCGGCACGGCCAGTATCATGAGCCGGGCAACGGCCGGTGTGATCAACGGCAAGGTAATTATCTGTTTCCCGGGTTCGCTGGGAGCAGCGACACTGGCCATGGATAAAATAATATTATCGGAAATCGGACACCTGGTGCGGGAGGCAACAAGATGAGACCTTTCGGGGCGCTTATTTCATACCGGGAAGCCGGCGAAATCATCGACCGCCACATTAATCCAATCACCCGCACTGAGTCTATACCGATTGATGATGCGGTGAACCGGGTACTGGCCGAAGATCTGGTGGCGGCAATGAACGTACCGCCTTTCAACCGCGCTGCGATGGATGGTTATGCGGTGAAAGCCAAAGACACCTTCGGCGCCGGGCAATTCAAGCCTGTCTCATTAAAGATTATCGGGGAAATCCACGCCGGTGAAAATCCGGAGAAAAAAATTAAAACCGGCCAATGCGTGCAAATATCCACCGGAGCGGTCATGCCGGAAGGCGCCGACTCGGTGATGATGGTGGAAGACACCGAACGCGAAGGCTCCGAAGTGAAAATATTCAAGTCCATCACCCCGGGTTCGAATATCGGGAAAATCGGCGGGGACATCAAGGAAGGCGCGATTGTCTTAAAAGCGGGTATTTTATTGGATGCCGCGAAAGTAGGCGTCCTTGCCTCGCAAGGGTTAGCAACCGTAAAGGTCTACGAAAAACCTAAGATCGCGGTCCTGCCGACGGGCGAAGAAGTAATCGCCGCCGGCAAGAAACTGAAGGCCGGACAACTTTATGATATTAATTCACATACGATTGCCGCGTTGGTCAGCGCCCAAGGCGGCACACCGGTTAAAATCAACATAGCGGGCGATAAAAAAGAAGAGCTGCGGGCGGCCATCAAAGAAGGGTTAAAAAGCGATATTATCGTGCTTTCCGGAGGGTCATCCGTCGGAGAACGCGACCTGCTGGTGGACGTTATCGATATGTGGGGTGAAATTCTCTTCCACGGCGTGCAGGTAAAGCCAGGCAAACCGACGATTTTTGCGATGATCGAAGGCAAACCGCTGATGGGAATGCCCGGTTATCCCACTTCCTGCCTGATTAATTCNNGCCATCAGAAAAATGGCACGATTGCCGTCACGCAAAGGCGATACGGTTAAAGCCAAACTTGCCCGCCGGGTGCCCGGCAGCACCGGCCGACGGCAATTCCTGACCGTGAAACTGGTCGGGGATGAGGC
>PMCB01000034.1 GCA_003153955.1 Dehalococcoidia bacterium
ATAAAAATAATAGCAGAACGGCGGATAATATCCGCGAATATTACATGGGGACACTTGATTATATTCCGTCTAAATTGTTCAATCAAGACCTATCACTATGCTGTTAATACAATATTTTTACCCGGAACGCCATTGTGTTTATTATTCGCGCAAAACCGAAGCAGGTTGCTCCGGCAGCGAGGAACAGACTATAATCAGATAATTTGGATATTACCTGGAATTCTTGTCCGTTAAAAGGATTTACCCCTGATGAACCGCCCTCAACTTTTTAGTGTTTCTTCAAAATTGGCGACAGCTGTTTGTTATATCGCACCGGCAGTAATGGTCGCTGCTGACATTTTCACTATTATGCTAAACCGCATATTTAACCCTTTGAAACAGACCATCAGCGGTTATGCCGCCGGCTCCTACGGCTGGCTTGAAAAAATGGGAATGGTGATGGTAGCCGTTTCCTTTTTCTTTATCGCCATAAATTTATTAAATACTAAAAACAAAGAGGGATTGAACAGATTAAGATTGATTGGGGCGCTGCTGGTTATTGTCGCAATTGGATTCTTGCTGCTCGGTATCTTTAATACCAACGTCATCGGGACGCTGGCCAGTTTCCATGGAGTAATCCACCATTTTTCAGTCATTTCCGTATCGGTTGTTTTTTACCTGTCCTGCCTGATGACAATGAGTTTGATGGTTAAGCGGCGGGCTTTCAGGTTTTTCGGTCTCTATAGCGGCTTAACCTTCCTCCTGGGATTGATTGTCCTGATTTTTATTGTTTCGGGCCATATCATTAAAGACTACGTCGGTCTGGAAGAACGGGTGATTGCCGGTTTTAACCTGATCTGGATTGTTCTGGTGGGGCCGCAGTTAATTAAATTAGCGAATTTGCTACAATAGCACCATTTCATTTGTCCTGAGGCGCTTCGCCATTGCTTTACTATTCGGCACATATTTATCGAGTTCGGCCCAGAATTTTTTGCTGTGATTGTGTACTCGGGTATGCACCAGTTCATGCAGAATTACGTAATCGGACAACTCTGCGGGGAGGAGCGCCAACTTGACATTGAGGCTGATGGTATTTTTCGGGGAACAACTTCCCCAGCGCGTCTTTTGCTGCCTGACAGTGACACGGNNGATTAGCGCCAGGTGCTTTTGAATCCACCTTTTTTTTATTTCCACAAATTCCTGAGCTTTCAGGAAAGAAATACGCCGCGGCACTGACACCCTGACCCCGGCGGTGGAGCTCACCGTAATAATCACGCGCCGGGCCCGCCGGCTGCGGCGAAAATGGACCAAACCGATGCCGTCTATATCTATTTCGCGAGAATTTACGCTTAAGTCTGCAAGAGAAACTCCCGCAAGACCCAAAATAATTTTATCAAACATAAGATTCCCAATTAAACAGTTTCTATGTGTTTTTTCAAGTGATGTCTAAATTTAAGATTATAAGCCGCGTATTTAATTGTCAAATTATCATTCCGGCGAACCGCACGCACCAAATATCTTGCAAAAAAGCCGTCACCATGCAATAATTAAGGCAGGTTAATTAAGCCAACTTAATTTACGGAGGTTTTTATGGACAGTGAAAGAACCGAAGAATATTTAGAAGCCATTTATAAAGAGCAAAGCAAAGGCGAATCTGCCTCGACATCTTTCTTAGCCCGTGATTTGGGAGTGTCCCAACCGGCCGTAACCGATATGTTAAAAACCCTGGAAAGCAAGGGGTTGATTGTTTATAAATCCAGCCAGGGCGCCACATTGACCGATATCGGCGTGGAAAGGGCACTGGGCGTAATCCGGCAGCACCGGTTGTGGGAGAGATTCCTGACCGATATCCTCGGCATGTCCTGGGATAAAGTACACGATGTCGCCTGTAAATTGGAACATCTTGACGTTCCGGAAGTGGAAGAAAGACTGGCAGTCCTGCTCGGCGATACGGATACCTGTCCGCACGGGCACGCAATTCCGGACAAAAACGGCAATATTAAACAGGAAAAAGCGATCCCCCTCACCAGCTTCCTGCCGCTGCAGCGGGTAAACATCGTCGCCATCGAGGAAAGCGATTCCGGTTTACTCCGGGAAATAGAGAAAAAAGGGTTAAAGCCCCAGGTCGTCGTTACCGTCAAAAAGAAAAATGAGGACGGTTCCCTGGAAATAGAAGCCGGCAATAAGAAAATTTCACTAAAACCGCAGTTGGCGGCGATTCTGCTGGCCGAACCGGTTACCGCCGGTAAACTAAATACAGGTAAGACGGAAACGACACTGAGTAACCTCGGCGCGGGCAATTCCGGAATCCTGAAAGAATATACCGGTGAACGCAATCTGCTCGGGCGCTGCCTTTCTTTGGGTTTTACTCCCGGCAGCGTAGTGAAAATGCTGGAGAATTACAACAGCGGCCCGGTTTTGGTCAAAGTGCATGATACCGCCGTCGCCCTGGGGCGTGATTTAGCCGACCATATTACCGTGACCCGGAATGAAACGGCATGACCGCCAAATTTGAAAACAAAACCATAATAGTGGCGCTGGCCGGTGCACCGAATACGGGCAAAAGCACAGTTTTCAACCTGCTGACCGGCCTTTCTCAGCATGTCGGCAACTGGCCGGGCAAAACGATCGAGCAAAAAACCGGCAGCGTGCGCCGCGGCAATCTCACCATGAATATCGTCGATTTACCGGGCACCTATAGTTTGACCGCTAATTCCGCGGAAGAACAGATTGCCAGGGATTATCTGGTCAAGGAAAACCCCGACCTCGTCGTGGCAGTATTGAATGCCGCCAGTCTGGAGCGGAATCTATATCTTGTCGCCGAACTCATCGAATTATCCCCGCGGCTGGTTATCGCTCTGAATATGATGGACGTCGCCCGGCAGCAGGGAATGAAAATCGATGCTGAAGCACTGGCAAAAGAACTGAATATCCCGGTGATTCCCATTATTGCCAGCAAAAACCAGGGGCTCGATGAACTGCTGGCAGCCATTGAACAGGAATATAATCAGCCGCCGGGTTCGCGGGAATTGAAACACATCGAATACGGCAGTGAAATCGAGAAAGTCATCGACCATGTGGCGCAGCTGCTGGACGATGCAATGACCGCACCTTATCCGAAACACTGGACGGCGATGAAATTACTCGAAGGCGACACCCAGATAAACAAAATGATCATGGGACGCGCCGCAGGAGAGCAATCGTCATCACTGGAGTCTTATCTCCGGGAGCATGAATCGGCGGCCGTGACCATTGCCACCCTGCGCTATGCCTGGGTGGAGAAAATGATGACGGCAACTCAGGAAAAGCGCCCGCTGGGCAGGATTTCCCTCACCGAAAGAATCGACAGGGTAGCCACACATCCCGTATCCGGCCTTTTCATTCTGCTGCTGGTGTTGTGCCTCATCTTTGGACTGGTTTACAGCATCGGGATCCCGCTGCAGAAATTGTTGGAGGTACATCTGGTCGAAGCCGGCCATAATTTTGTCAATACGCACCTTAGCGCGCCCGCCTGGGTTAAAGGTCTGCTGGCGAACGGCATCATCAGCGGCGTCGGCACGGTGTTGACTTTTATCCCGATATTGATGCTGTTTTTCGCCGCCTGGGCTTTTATGGAAGATGTCGGCTATACAGCCCGGGCTGCTTTCGTCACCGATAAGTTCATGCATTCGCTGGGGCTGCACGGTAAATCTGTTTTACCGCTGGTCCTGGGGTTCGGCTGCAACGTCCCGGC
>PMCB01000061.1:0-13999 GCA_003153955.1 Dehalococcoidia bacterium
TAGTTACTTATGAACTTGTTAGTAATCCCCGAAACTTAAGGTCGAGGTGAGTTTAGTAAAACAAAATTGGAAATCATTTTTTAATGATTAATCTAATAATTCAGGGATTTCAAGCAGTGATTTTACCTCAAAATCAGGTTTAACTGCGTGGTCCCAATGATTATTATTGCGGTTCAGCCAACAGGTTTTTATCCCGAGTTTATTGGGCGCGATAATATCGGAGCTGCCATCCCCGATATGTAAAATATTTTCGGAGGAAACATGATAATACTCGATTACATATTTAAAGAATTTTGGATTTAGTTTATATGCCTGCAAGTCTTCCGAAACAAACAATTTATCGAATTCAAATAGTCCGCTGATGTTTCCCAGCATTTCGTTATCGCAATCGGTAGAGAGACAAACCGTGTATTTATGTTTTATCCCCTCAAAAAACGGCTTGACATCGTTAAAAAGCCGATTCATTTTATGTCCTTGAATCAATATGCCTGCCGCCAGCTTCGGGTCATAATCCAGTTGAATTTCTGAAAACATTTGCGTATAGGAATTTTCGAAGATACTGCGCACATTCATGAATTTGTCTTCATTCAGAGCGGCTTGATGCAGGTTTTTAAACACTATTTCGTTGGCTCTATCCCCGTATTTCGCGGCGAATTCTTCAGTATAATTTTCTTTGAGGAATTCTCTCCAGGCGTATTCGATGCTCTCGTCGACACTGACAAGAGTTTGAAAAAGGTCAAGGCTGATGATTTTAACGTTTTTAGCTTTTTTCATTTATTCTTTTGGTATTCAAACTAAAAGAGGGGGCTTGCGGCCCCCTCTTCCTTACCGGAATTGATTATTATTTCCCGAAGGCTTCTTTTTTCAGGGTTGCGGCCAGGTCTGTCTTTTCCCACGGCAGGTCGACATCCAGCCGTCCGAAATGCCCGTAGGCGGCGGTCTTGGTGTAGATGGGACGGCGCAGGTCAAAGTATTTGATGATTGCCGCCGGCCTGAGGTCGAAATGTTTCTCGATTAATTTCAAGATGGCATCATTCGGGATTTTATTGGTATCAAAAGTCTCGACCGAGACAGAGAGCGGCGCGGCTTTACCGATCACATAGGAAATCTGAATTTCCAGCCGGTCGGCGATACCCGCGGCCACCAGGTTCTTGGCAACATATCGGCCCATGTAAGCAGCGCTGCGGTCGACTTTGGTGGGGTCTTTGCCGGAGAAAGCGCCGCCGCCGTGCCGGGCGATGCCGCCGTAGGTATCGACCAGCAGTTTGCGGCCGGTGAAACCGGTATCGCAGGCCGGGCCGCCGAGGACGAACCGGCCGGTGCCGTTGACATAGAATTGGGTGTCTTTGTCGATTAATTTCGCCGGAATGACTTTCTTGATGACTTTCTCGATGATATCGTTCCGGATTTGCTCGTTGGTGGCCTCCGGGTCATGTTGCGCGGCAATTACCATATTGGTGATGCGCTTGGCTTTGCCCTTGTTGTATTCAACCGTTACCAGCGTTTTGCCGTCCGGCCGCAGGTAAGGGATAATCTTCTTCTTTCTAACCTCAGCCAGTCTCAAAGCCAGTTTATGTGATAAAGCGATGGGCAGCGGCATCAGTTCCGGGGTTTCGTTGCAGGCAAAGCCGAACATTAGGCCCTGGTCGCCGGCGCCTTCCAGGTCGAGCGCGTCCACTTTTTTCTTAGCTTTTGCTTCCAGCGATTTGCTGACGCCCATATCGATATCGGGCGATTGTTTTTTAATGCCGACGATGACGCCGCAGGACTGGTAATCGAAGTTATAGTTGGGGTTGGTATAGCCGATAGTCTGGATAGTCTTGCGCACGACATCCTCGACATCGACATAGGTTTTAGTGGTGATTTCACCCAGTACAACGACTAAGCCGGTGGTGACGGCCGTCTCGCAGGCCACCCGGCCCATCGGGTCCTCTTTCATAATCGCGTCCAGAATCGCGTCGGATATCTGGTCGCAAACCTTGTCGGGATGTCCTTCGGTGACGGATTCCGAAGCGAGCAGGTATTTCGGGGATTCCATAAACGTGTTTCCCATTAACTCTCCTTCTTTTTCTTTATTGATATCTTATTTTTATTCGGTTCCGGGCTGCCGGCATTTTATAATCTTGCTTCACCTGACGCCGGTCGCAGGTGAATAACACATCGCCGCCTTCGTTTTACTATTGGCTATCGGGGAAGCGGCTCTAGAGGCGGTAGAAAATAAAAAACCTCCATGTTTCGGAGGCTTTTTGCCTTCCTTTTCCATAATTGTACATGGCATATCGTTTCCCTTTCGGGATGGCTTTAGCACCTTTAAGAGGTCTCAAAGGTTGCCGGGTGGGTCATTGGGCCAATTCCCTAACCACCGCTCTCGATAGCAAAGATTATTAAATTGTTAACTTTGTGATTTAAATATTATCACTTTTCGGGACGGGCTGTCAAAAAGCATTTACTGACTCTGCCGCCGGGGAATGTTTCCCCGGTTTCATGGATTCGCAGTCCCGTGAATGATTCTACGTTCCTTCCTGCCAGCTGTCTAAATATTGCTGCTGTTCAGGCGTCAGCTTATCGATTTTGATGCCCATCGAAGCGAGTTTCAGGCTGGCCACCTTTTTATCGATTTCGTCGGGGACGCTGTAAACCTTCTTTTCCAGCTTGGCCTGATTCTTAATCAGGTATTCCATGCACAAAGCCTGGTTGGCAAAACTCATGTCCATGACGCTGGCGGGATGCCCTTCGGCGGCGGCCAGGTTAATCAGGCGGCCTTCGCCCAGCAGGAATAATTTCTTACCGTTCTTCAGGGTATATTGCTCGACGAAGGGGCGGATTGTCTCTTTCTTTTTGGAAAGGCTTTCCAGCGCCGGGATATTGATTTCTACGTTGAAATGGCCGCTGTTGGCCATGATCGCACCGTCTTTCATTGCGGCGAAATGCTCTTTGTCGATGACATTTTTATCGCCCGTAATTGTCACGAAAACATCGCCTATTTTAGCCGCCTCGGCTATGGGCATTACTTCAAACCCGTCCATCACTGCTTCCAGCGCCCGGACCGGTTTCACTTCGGTCACCACGACACGCGCGCCCATGCCTTTGGCCCGCATGCCGAAACCGTGTCCGCACCAGCCGTAACCGCAGAGAACCACGATTTTGCTGGCCCAGAGCAGGTTCGTAGCACGGGTGATCCCGTCCATCGTGCTCTGTCCGGTGCCGTAGCGGTTATCGAACAGGTATTTGGTCTCCGCGTCATTCACGGCGATAATCGGGTATTTTAAAGCGTTTGCTTTGGCCATGCTGCGCAGGCGGATTACGCCGGTGGTGGTTTCTTCCGTGCCGCCGATAACGTTCTTAATCAGTTCTTTGCGTTTAGTGTGCATCGTCGAAACCAGGTCTGCGCCGTCGTCGGTCGTAACCTGCGGTTTGTGGTCCAGCGCGGTCATAATATGTTTGTAATAAGTCTCGGCGTCCTCACCCTTGATTGCGTTGGTCGGGATGCCGTATTCCACCAGGGCCGCGGCCACATCATCCTGTGTGCTCAGCGGGTTCGAGGCGCAGAAAACCGCGTCCGCACCGCCAGCTTTCAAGGCTAAGGCCAGATTCGCGGTTTCCGTAGTGATATGCAAACAGGCCGCAACGCGGATCCCTTTCAGTGGTTTTTCCTTCTTGAAGCGTTCCGTGATGAGATTGATGACCGGCATGGAACGTCCTGCCCATTCGATGCGTTTTCTGCCTGCTTCTGCCAGGGACATATCTTTTACATCGTAATTTTTCTTTGTCATATTAACTCCTGATTATGATTAGTGTTGAAACTGCCCGGCAACCTCGGCCGGCACGGCCACCGTCCCCATAATGATGGGTTTTTGGTGGCAATCACTGCCGCCGGTGCTGAGCAGATGATGTTTGCGCGTAAAGTCAAGATAAGCCGCGACGGTCGCATCATCGTGTCCGGGATGCCATATTTCCAGACCGTTGATATATTCTATCATATTTTCGGCGATGATTCGGGTTTGCTGCCGCAGGTCTTTTGTCACGGTTCCCAGCGAAGTGCCGCCGCGGTCGTTGCCGTGGGCCAGCACCAGCACGCCGCCGGCCTGATGTATCAGTTGTGACGCTTCCGGCAGGGACAGCGGATATTTGGGCACATCGCACTTTGTCAGATACCTGTTGAATGCTTCCTGGGTGTCCTGCACGATGCCTTTTTTAATCATGTACGCCGCGATGTGCGGCCGCCCGAAAGCGCCGTCAACACTTTCACGGATATTCTGCATGTCCTGTGCCGTAAACAGGGCCCGGCCTTCTTTTTTAAATTCGATATTGATTTTTTCTAAAATTTCCTGCGCCCTTTTTTCTCGGCGTTCCCGCATCACCCGGAGTTTTTCGAGCAGCGGTTGGTTGTGAATATCGAAGTTATACCCCAGAAAATCCAGCGAAACGGCTTTATTCTGAAATGGAAAAGTTCCATTCAATTCCACTCCGGTGATATAACCGATGCCGTATTCTTTTGTCAGGGCGATGGCTTTTTCCTGTGCGACCAGAGAATCATGGTCGGTAATAGCCATAAACCCGATATTGCGTCTTTTAGCTTCTTTAATGACCTCTTCCACGGGCAAAGCCCCGTCGGAGCCGGTGCTGGTATGAATATGCAGGTCGATTTTCATTAATTTTACTTCTCATTAGCGACGTGCGGGATTTTTAAACATTGTAACATATTTCGAGTGTAATCCGGGTTTTTGTTAGATTCACCGCGTAAGCGGTATAATATTTTGTACAACACAACACGGCACTTAGAGTGACTAAAAGTTAATTTGAGGGTTTATGAAGAAAAATATTATTGTTTCCGGTTCCTTGGCCTACGACAAGATTATGGATTTTCCCGGTTACTTTTCCGAACATATCCTCCCGGAAAAAATACATATGCTCAGCGTCACTTTTCAGGTCAACAGCATCAAGGAGAAGTTCGGCGGCACGGCGGGGAATATTGCCTACGCGCTGAGCTTACTGGGCGAACACCCGGTAATTGCCGGCTCCATCGGACATGACTACAAAAGGTATTTCGACTGGTTCGCTAAAAACGGGATTGCCACTGACGATATTAAAATAATTGAGGATGATTTTACCGCCGGTGCCTATATTACCACGGACAAGGCCGATAATCAGATTACTGGGTTCCACCCCGGCGCCATGAAATATTCTTCCGCGCTGGATTTCGCGCGCTTCAAACCCAAAGAAACCATCGTTACCGTCTCCCCGGGTAATCTGGTAGATATGATTAATTATCCGGAAATTTGCAAAGCCGCGGGTATTGACTATATTTTCGACCCCGGGCAGGCCTTACCGGTGCTGGACGGTGAAAAACTGGTCCGGGCGATTGACGGGTGCCTCATCCTGATGGCCAACGATTACGAAATCGAATTGATCACCGCTAAAACCGGACTGAATAAAGCGGCCTTGCAGAAACTGGCTAAGGCGATAATCGTTACACAAGGGGAATTCGGTTCCCTGGTTACGACACAGACTGAGGAGTGTCAAATCCCGGCGGTTAAACCGAAACAGGCAGTGGACCCGACCGGCTGCGGCGATGCTTACCGCGGCGGCTTGCTCAGCGGACTGGTACACGGCAAGAGCCTCAAAGACAGCGCCAAAATGGGCAGCGTTTGTGCCTCTTTCTGCGTCGAATGCTACGGCACCCAGGATTACCGGTTCAGCAAAGCGGAATTTGACGAAAGGCTCAACGGAATATAACAAAATCTACCCCGGTTAGTTTTATCTCAACCCGTGGGAGAGGGGGGGGTAAAAAAGCCTTGTCATTCCTGCAGGTTTTTTTGTCCGTATTAAGCAAGGCCTGAGTTAGAGGGGCGCAGCCCCTCTAAGTAATCTCCTCCCTCGCCGCGCACGGAGAGGGAGCCAGAGGGTGAGGTTTTATTCTCTTTTAGGGTTTGATAATCCGCCCTTTGTGTCAGAGAGGGCGTCACCATAAAGTGAATTTGCAACTAAGTTTCAATGTACGCGATTATTCTTGAACACAAAACAACAAATTCCGAATAATGCGAAACTAAGGTCTGACGGTTGCCGGCATCCTGATATCAAATACCCTGACAAAAATTCAAGGAATTAAATTATTTCTTTGCGGGGGTTTTCTTTTCAGCTTTCCGCCGGTCTTCCGCCAGGGTTTGTTTGTGGCGGTGTTCGCGAAGAGCCATTTTCTTGCCTTTGTTCATATCTTTTAATTTACTCCAATTTTACTAAAATTCCAAGTCTTGCTTGAAAAAAAGTTCTAAGAACCAATATCTAAAGTCTAAACATTCGTATTTAGTGCTTTGATATTGTTTAGAATTTAGTATTTCGGATTTCTTTTATCCGATGTATTTGCTTCTGATGTAAGCGGAAAGGTCGGCCAGCAACTGTAAAGCACGTTCCGCCGCCGCTTCGCTGCCGATCGGACCCAATCCGCAGGCCGGCAGCAATAATCCCTGCTCAACCAGCGTTTTAAAAGGGATGCCTTTGCGGGTAAAGGGCGCCATCGCCGATTCCAGCCGGTCTTTCAAACTGGCGACGCTTTCTTTATTCACGGACTCAGCGTCAGTCGGGATAATCCCCCAGCCGATGCAATTCCCGTTATCCATGAATTTCTTGACTTCCTTGGTGTAAATCGCCAGCGAATCCGGGTATTTATAAGCATCGAAATGGATGATATTAGCGCTGGTTTGCATTAATACCGACCAATCGGTATTGCCGCAGCAGTGCACGCCTTTGATGCCCCTGATGCCGGCAAAGGTTTCTTCCAGCGCGGCAATGACCTGTTCGCGGGACAACTGCATGGCGATTGAACCGAAAGCAGTCATATACGGTTCATCGACGAACATAATCGTGTTCCGGTTGATTTTGCTTAATACTTGTTCCTGCCGGCTGGCTTTCAGACGTAAAAACTTAGGTACCACATCGCCGAAAGTTTCATCGTAAATAATCGCTTTGCCGCTTTCATCGGTCACGGTCAAACCCCAGCTGATCGGCCCGGTAACATGTCCCTTCACCGCGCGCGGCGTAAGCTTCCTGAGCGCGTCGGGAAAGGCCTGGAATCCGGCCGCGTATTCCGGACTAAGTGTGTATTTTGAAAAATCATTTGCCAGATAATCGGTGTAGAACTGCTCCAGTTGCCGGGTTAAATCCTGTTTGCGGTCGACGTAGATTTTTTCGCCTTTAATGACGATACCCGGAAAGCCTTCGCTGTACTGGGCATACATATTCTCCAGAAAAGTGCGCTTTGGCAATTGCGGCCAGGCCGGAATATCGCGCAAATAATGGGCCACCAGTTCGCAAGCCCGAACCGGGTCTTTGTGCGGCACACTGCCGATGATGGTCGGTAAACACCCGAATTGACAATTGGCCACTTTATTTTACTTCCTTTGCGAGACCTTCCCAAAACCCTGTTATCAAACCCCAATAATATTCCATATGTTCTTGTTTCTTGATTATTATTTAACGTATTTGGTTATTATTAATCCCAGTTTCTTTTTCGTGGCTGCCGGTATTTTCTCCTGCGACGTCACAATCGCGCCGTCCAGTGCATGGGCGCAGCTGCAGCCTGGATGTTCCGGTATTTTCTTTACTGCAAGCCTGATAATTTGTTTTGACAGGGCGATATTATCGTTTAGTGTCTTGATCACCGTACCGACATCCACCGGCTTGCCCGGATCCCACCAGCTGTCATAATCCGTCACACAGGCTATAACAGCGTAGCATGTTTCCGCTTCCCGTGCCAGCTTCGCTTCCGGCAGAGCCGTCATCCCGATAATATCCGCGCCCCAGCTGCGGTAAAGTTTGGACTCGGCCCGGGTGGAGAAAGCGGGACCCTCCATGCAGACGTAAGTGCCTTTGCCGTGCACGATGGCATTGGCTTCTTTGGCGGATGAAATCAAAATCTGGCTCAGTTCCTTGCAAAAAGGTTCGGCAAAACCGATATGCGCGACAATCCCGTCTGAAAAATAAGTATTAACGCGGTTGCGCGTGCGGTCGATGAGCTGGTCTGGAATCATCAAATGACCCGGCGCATATTCCTGTTTGAAGCTGCCGCAGCTGCAGACGGCGATGATGTGCTCCACTCCCAGCGATTTCAGCGCGTAGATGTTGGCGCGGACCGGCAATTCGGTTGGGGAAATGAAATGTCCGCGGCCGTGCCGGGGTAAAAAGGCGATGCCGACACCGTCCAGCTTGCCGATGGTAATCGCGTCCGACGGTTTGCCGAAGGGCGTGTCGATATTAACCTGCTGTACCTCAGTCAATCCCTCGATATCTTCCAGTCCCGTCCCCCCGATGACGGCTATTTTAGCTTTGGGTGAATTTGGCATGTGAAGAACCTCCTGATTCAATTGCCGGAAAACAATAATGCGGCTGTTTTTATTTATCTAACTTGTAAACGCTGCTCCGATGCCCGATTATGTGAATGATAATAATACTTTTAGAACGGGAAATTGAATAAATTACTCTGTAATCACCGATGACCAGTTTGAAGTAGTTTTTTAAAGGACCTTTTAATGGGATAGTTTTAATTTTATCGAGGTTCGTAATTAACCAATTAATTTTTACGAGAATTCGTTGGGAAACGGATGGGTCCATTTTCCTGAGATTATCCAGAGCTGTTTGTTCCCATTCAGCCTGATAATTCATTTCAAATTAAGACCGAATTCCGCATTGACCTCGGCCATTGTAATCCGTTTACTCCCGGATAATTTTTGAGCCTTTAACTTTTCAATTATTTCTTCTTTTAATTCTAACCCTGAATCGGGGTCACTAATCATTTGCTCTAATTTTGCGTCAATGAGCTCATTTATCAAAGCCTTGAGTTGGTCTACCGTCAATTCATTCACTTTAGTTACCATCTTCCACCTCCTCTGTTGCGTCTCTATTATAGCGGATTACCGGACATTTCAAAATGGGCTTTCTGTATCTAAACCGCTAACAAACTCCTGTTTATATCAGCTTCAGTTGTTTATCGCTGATTTTGCGGTTCGTAATCGGCTTCCTGATTATACCCTTTTCGGTAATGATGGCGGTGATGTACTTGTTCGGCGTCACATCAAATGCGGGATTGGCCGCGCTGACGTAGCGGGGCGCGATTGGAACACCTTTGATGTGGGTCACTTCCATCTGGCTGCGCTGCTCGATGGGGATGCGGTTACCGGAACTCAACGACAAATCAAACGTGCTGGTCGGGGCCGCCACGTAAAACGGCACATGGTTTTCTTTCGCTAAAACCGCGACAGAATATGTCCCGATTTTGTTGGCAGTATCGCCGTTGGCCGCAATCCTGTCCGCGCCGACAATCGCGCAGTCGATTTTGCCTTTTTTCATGAAATACCCGGCCATCGAATCGGTAATCAGCGTGACAGGAATGCCGATTTTCCGCAATTCCCAGGTGGTCAGGCGCGCCCCCTGCAGCAGCGGGCGGGTTTCGTCGGCGTAAACCTGGATTTTCTTGCCCTGCTTGAAAGCGTAAATCACGATACCTAAAGCCGTACCGTAACCGGTGGTGGCCAGCGGGCCGGTGTTGCAGTGGGTCAATATCGTCGCGCCGTCCTTGATTAACTCGGCGCCGTTTTTGCTCAAATCGAAAGTGGCGTCGGCTTCTTCGGCATGTATTTTTTTGGCTTCTTTCAATAAAGCCGTTTTGATTTCCTCGACGTTTTTCCCCTTGGTGGCGATATTTTCCATGCGGTCGATTGCCCAGAACAGGTTACGCGCCGTGAGCCGGGTGCCGGAAATCTCGATGGCGACTTCGTGCAGTTGTTTCTGAAAGCCGGCGGCGCTTCTGGCGGTCAATTGCCTTGCCCCCAGCACCATACCGTAAGCCCCCGCCACCCCGATGGCCGGTGCGCCCCTGATTTTCAGCTCTTTGATGGCGGTCATCATCTGGTGATAATCGGTGATTTCCTCGTACACTTCCTCTGCCGGTAAAAGCGTCTGGTCGAGGAGTTTGACAAAATCCCCTTTCCACTCAATCGGCTGGTAGTTCACGGGGCTTTGAGCTTTATTCATTTTCACCACCTTTATTCTCTCCCCTTCGCGAAGGGGAGATTAAGAAGGATTTTCTTTCCGCGGAATAAATTACCGCTTCCCCGTCAATCCGGGGAAAAACATCGGCACCTTTTTCTTGTAATCAATATACGCTTGTCCGAACTTCTTTTCCAGTTCTTTCTCTTCCACGAATTTCAAATATACAACATGTACTATTATAAACAAAGGGATAAAAATCGCCAGCAGCGTAAAGCTCTGCATAAGCACCGCTACCCCGGCCAGCAAGACTGTCCAGCCGACATGCATAGGGTTGCGGACGATGCGGTACAGCCCGTTTACCACCAGCGCCGGCGGCGGGTTGAACGGAATCGGTGAACCCTTAATGCGCAAAAACCGCATGATTGTCCAGACCACCGTCGGGACGCCGGTCAGCAGCAGAATAGTCCCCAGCGGCAACCTCAATGCCGGTGGAATTGACAGTCTGATCTCAATGGCCCGGTCGACGATGGGCGCCAATAAAATCATGATGACAACCGCGCCGTACCAGAAGAGTGCGCCCGCAACTGACCAGATTACCTTGCGCCGGTCGTTTTTTGCGGCCACCCGGTAGACAAATTCCGCGGCCTTGTTCATTTGGCTGATTTCCCGGCTCCACTATCTGTACCATGCCTTTTATCGGGATTGGTTGATGGTTTCCGGAAATCGGTGCTGTTATATTTATTCATCGCCTCGGTGATTCCGTCCCGCAGCAAACATCCCAGGGCTTCGTTAACGCAGGGGATTACTTCCTGCATAATCTTCAGTTCTTCCGGGGTGAAATCGCCGAGCACGTGAGAGATGACCGCGTCTTCCCCGTTGTGTTCTTTTTCCTGTCCGTTGGGCCGCCCGATGCCGACCCGTACCCGGATGAACTCCTGGTTGCCGGTATGCTGCACGATGGAATTGATGCCGTTATGCCCGCCGGAACTGCCGCCCATGCGGATCCGGATTCTGCCCAGCGGCAGGTCCAAATCATCGTGCACGACAATCAGGTTTTCGAACTTGACCTTGAATTTACGGACCAGTCCACTGACGCTGACGCCGCTGTTGTTCATGAATGTCTGCGGTTTGGCCAGCACCAGGTCATGACCCGCAATCCGGCCCTCGACGACTTTAGCCTGGCTGCTACTGCGGGTAAAAGTCAGGCTGTTTTCCTGCGCAAAGCGGTCGACGCACATAAACCCGATGTTATGGCGGCTGGCGGCGTATTTGGCCCCCGGATTCCCCAGCCCGGCAATCAATCTCGTTTCAGTTTTTCTGTCCCAGAATGGCAAGTAATTTCTCCTCGTTTATTTGAGCGGTGCCCAGCGCGCGGGCGCGAATAAGTTTATTCTCTCCGGGGTCTGCACCGACCACCAGATAAGTGGTGTTTTTCGTGACGTTATCCTTGGCTATGCCGCCGAGCGCTTTAATGCGGCTGTGCGCTTCCTCCCGGGAAAACGTCTCCAGTGTGCCGGTAATCACGAATTCTTGCCCGGACAAAGGCAGTCCCTGCTGTGCCAACTCCTGCTGCGGCCAGACTCCGGCCCGGCGCAATTTCTCCAGGATGACGCGGTTCCGTTCTTCATGGAAGAAAGCGACGATGCTGTCGGCGATTTTCGGCCCGATGCTGGCTACGGTCATCAGTTTTTCGCGTTCGGCACGGCTTAAATCATCCAGGTCTTTGTAATGCTCGGCTAACAGGTTGGCGGTCTCTTCCCCGACGTGGCGGATACCGAGCCCAAACAGCAGCCGCGGCAGACTGGCCTGTTTACTTTTTTCGATCGCCTTGATGATGTTACCCGCGCTCTTTTCGCCCTTCTTTTCCAGTTGGACGATTTGCTCTTTCTTTTCTTTTAGACTGTAAAGGTCGGCGGCATCTTTGACCAGTTCTTCTTTGAGCAGAACTTCGATGAATTTTTCCCCGACGCCGCGGATATCCATCGCGCTGCGGGAAACAAACAATTCAATCCGTCCCTGTACCTGGGCGGGACAGGCGGCGTTGCTGCAGTAATACATCACTTCGCCTTCCGGCTTGACCACTTCGCCGCCGCAAACGGGGCAAGCCGGACGGCCTTTTTCCTGACTGTAAATCTTATCCAAAAGACTGAATACTTTTTCTTCACCGGTGCGTTTGCTGAGAATCGGGCCGACTACATCCGGAATCACGTCCCCGGCGCGCTGGATGTAAACCCAATCGCCTTCGCGGATATCCTTGCGGCGGGTATCGTCTTCGTTGTGCAGCGTGGCGCGTTCGATTGTCACGCCCCCGATTTGTACCGGTTCGAGGATCGCGAACGGGTTCAGGGTGCCCGTACGCCCGACGCTGATGCCGATTTCTTTCAATTTAGTCGTGCCCTGGATGGCCGGGAACTTGTAGGCGATAGCCCAGCGCGGTTCACGACCCACGTCTCCCAGACGGGTGTGATATTCCATCGAATCCGCCTTGATGACTATGCCGTCGGCTTCATAAGGCAGGGTTTCGCGTTTTTCCGTCCATGTCTTGTAGTATTCTTCGGCTTCTTCGATGCGTTTGACGCGGCGGTTGGCCGGGTTGACCCGGAATCCCAGTTCTTTGAAATATTCCAGGGTTTCCCAGTGCGTTTCCGGCATCATTTTGCCGTAAGCGTAAAGCAGCCAATAAACGTAAATATCCAGGTTGCGTTTGGCGGTAATCCGCGGGTCCAGTTGCCGGATGGAGCCGGCGGCGGCATTGCGGGGGTTGGCGAAAAGCGGCAAACCCTCGTTTTCGCGCTCTTTATTCAGTTTCTGAAATCCGACTTTCGGCAGGTAGACCTCGCCCCGCACTTCAAAGCGGGGCGGCGCGCTCTTAGGCACGGAAAGGGGGATGCTGTGGATGGTTTTCAGGTTCTGGGTGATATCCTCGCCGCGGAAGCCGTCGCCGCGGGTCGACCCCCGCACGAAGATTCCGTTCTCATAAGTCAGCGCAATCGACAGCCCGTCCATTTTGTGCTCGCAGACCATGTCGAACTGCTCAACTCCCAGCAATTTCAGGGTGCGGGTGTGCCAGGCATACAAATCTTCGGTCACGAAAGCGTTGCCCAGCGAAAGCATCGGCACCGGATGTTCCAACACGCCTAAAGCCTCTACCGGTGCCGCACCGACGCGCTGTGAGGGTGAATCTGGCATCAGCAATTGCGGATACTGTTCTTCCAGCTTGCGGAGCTGCTGCATCAGGCCGTCGTATTCGGCGTCGCTGATTTCCGGGCTGTCCAGCACGTGATAGCGGTAATTGTGGTAATTCAGCTGTTTTCTCAGCTCATCGATTTTATTTTGAATATCAGTTAAATCACTCACGGCGGCCCCGCACCAGAATATTGATTCTGTTTACGCTCATTTTTCTTTCAGATGATGGCTTTGAATCCTATTCTAACATAAAAAGCGTGCGGTGAGAGCGTAGTAAATATGCCGCCTTAGAAAATATTCCTCACTTCGTCCCAATGAAAGCTTGTCACATACCTGATAGGGGAACAGGATCCAGTCGCCACCGGAGCGACAATGAGTTGTGTAGGGTGGGCGCAGCCCACCGCTTTTTACGAGGAATTCTTCAGTTGAAGGACGATGCGAGAATCTCACTGGAAGTTCTGTTATTTAGCCCCGACCTCAGTTCCTTCGCCCTCGAGGGGAGAAGGTTAGGATGAGGGTGCGCCCCGGTCACTTTTTTCTATTTGAAAATTCACGAAACAATTATTGGAAATAAGTATGCGGAAGCACTCTGCGTTTTTTAATTGACCAGAGGCGATTTGCGATTTTGCCCCAAACTGGAATGACTTTGCCAGATTGGAGGGTGAAATCTGGTGTTCCACCGTTGGCATGTTTTCCCCTGGATTCACGCGGGCGAGTTCTACCTCAGCCTGCGGCCGAGTACCTTCGGGAAACTCACCCCTACAGAAATACCGGGGAATGCCGGTCCTGGTTTCGGCATTACTAAAGTCTTTTTTCCTATAAACCCTTT
>PMCB01000061.1:14075-33719 GCA_003153955.1 Dehalococcoidia bacterium
TCAAGGGGATTTTGTCACCTCTTTTACGACGAAAATACCAAGCTCCAAACGCCAAATTCCAAACAATGAAGACGAAATAATAATATCGAAATAATAAATAACAATCAGCGGGCAATTTCAGCAATGCCCCTCACTCTACTCTCTCCCGCTTCTTGGAGAGAAATGAAGAACGGAGGAGTCTGGAGAATCGAGGAAACTCTGGATATGAATCTTATTTCGGGTTAGTATCAGGGCAAGATTGGTTTGATGGATTCCTGCTTTCGCAGGAACGACAATAGGGGTAGGCTGGATCCCCTATCAAGTCGGAAATGACAATGAATATGAACCACCCGGGTTTGTTTTGCCATTCCGTTGACAAAAGGGATTTTAGTAAACCACCCGGACCTACGCTAAAGCTCGGCCTTCATCCGCCTGAAGCGGATTCAGGGCGTGATAAGGTGAACCCCCGGTTCGCATCTTAACAATAGAATACCCTGGAGTCCGCTTTGTTACGGGCACCTTTCAGATTCTAGCTTTTACTTTTAGTTTCTGATAATATGGAATTGTCCGTTTTACAGGATAACTATGCATAGAATTGAAATCATTCTGAAAAAACACGTCCCCGATGCCCGCGGTCTTGGTCTGGTGGGCGACATCGCCGACCTCGGTATTAAATCCATCTCGACTGCACAGGTCCGAGACATTTATTATCTGGATGCTAAATTAACCCCTAAACAGCTCGATTCCATCGGGCGGGAACTATTGGCTGACCCGGTCACCCAGGATTACCGGTGCGATACACTCAGCGGCGAAGAGAAAAAGCCCGGCGTCCATGTCGTGGAAGTGGCCTATAAAGCCGGTGTCGTCGACCCCGTGGAAGAAACGGTCATGATCGGTTTAAACGACCTCGGCATCAAAAACGTCAAAGCCATCAAAACCGCCAAGCTCTACATCCTCGAAGGTAAATTAACCAAAAAACAGCTCGATGATATCAGCAGTAAACTGCTGGTGAACCCCATCATCCATCGTGTTATTACCTCCGGCGAATCTGTTTTCAGCGCCAATCCGCAGTACAAATTCGTGCTTAAAACAGTCGACCTGATGGGTGACGAAAAAGCCGCGATGGAAGAACTGCGGCTGAATTACACTTTTTCCGACACCGAGCGCGCGGCGGTCCGGGATTATTATAAAAAACTGGGCCGGAATCCCACTGATGTCGAGCTGGAAACTCTGACCCAAACCTGGTCCGAGCACTGCGTGCACAAGACCTTTAAAGCTAAAATTTCCTACAACGGTAAAACCGTTAATAACATCATGAAGAGCACCATCTTCCGGGTCACGAAGGAACTGGACAAGCCGTGGTGCCTTTCCGTATTTGTGGATAACTCAGGTGTCATCGATTTCGAAGGCCGGTGGGCTCTCTGTTTCAAAGTGGAAACCCACAACCATCCCTCGGCGGTGGAGCCTTACGGCGGCGCGGCTACCGGTATCGGCGGCGTCATCCGCGACCCGCTGGGCACCGGACTGGGCGCCAAGCCGATTCTGAATACAGATGTCTTCTGTTTTGCTCCGCCTGATTTTCCTTACGAAAAATTGCCGAAAGGCGTTTTACATCCCCGCCGTATTTTCAAAGGCGTCCGCGCTGGCGTGGCCGATTACGGCAACCGCCTCGGCATCCCGACGGTGAACGGCGCCATTCTTTTCGACGACCGCTACCTGGCCAACCCGCTGGTTTACTGCGGCACGATGGGCTTGATGCCCGTCTCGATGGCGAAAAAGCGCACGCATAATCCCGGCGATTTGATTGTTTTAATCGGCGGCAAGACCGGCCGCGACGGCATCCACGGCGCTACTTTTGCCTCGGACCAGCTGACTGACGAATCCGGCGCGAAATCTTATACCTCCGTCCAGATCGGCAACCCGATCGTGGAAAAGAAGGTCATCGATATCCTGCTGCAGGCCCGCGACAGGGGTTTATATAATCACATTACCGATTGCGGCGCCGGCGGCTTATCCTCCGCGGTCGGGGAAATGGGCGAAGAGACCGGGGCGCGGGTGGACCTGGATAAAGTCCCACTGAAATATTCCGGCCTGAATTATGCCGAAATCTGGATTTCCGAGGCGCAGGAGCGCATGGTCATCGCCGTGCCGCCGGAAAATCTGGACGAAATGCTAAAACTTTGCGCAAGTGAAGACGTGCAGGTTGCCGTCATCGGCGAATTTACCGACGACAAGCACCTGAATCTTTTCTATAAAGGTCATCGCGTGGCTGATTTAGACATGAAATTCCTGCATCAGGGAATCCCGCAGTGGCAGTTGAAAGCTGTTTTGAACCAGCCTCAATATCCCGAACCGGATTTCGCGCCGCCGAAAGATTTGGGTAAATCTTTGAAAGATATCCTCGCCACCTGGAATGTTTGCAGCAAAGAATGGGTTATCCGCCAGTATGACCACGAAGTGCAGGGCGGCACCGTAATCAAGCCTTTAGTGGGTATTACCAACGAAGGCCCCGGCGACGCCACAGTCGTCAAACCTGTTTTCGATTCGGACAAGGGTGTCATTATCGCCAACGGCATCAACCCGAAATACGGCCAGCTCAGTCCTTATTGGATGGCCGCCTCGGCCATCGATGAGGCGTTGCGGCAAATTATCGCGGTGGGCGGCAACCTGAACCGTGTCGCTTTGCTGGACAATTTCTGCTGGGGCGATACCCGCAAACCGGAAATGCTGGGCGCATTAATCGAGGCCGCTCAGGCCTGCTATGACATTGCCAAAGTTTATGAGACGCCTTTTGTTTCGGGCAAAGACAGCCTCTACAACGAATTTGAATACGAAGGTAAAGTTATCGCCATCCCCCATACGCTGCTGATTTCCGCGATGGGCATCGTGGACGATGTCAAACGCTCGACTTCGATGGATTTCAAACAGGCCGGGGATTTGATTTATGTCGTCGGCGAAACAAAGAATGAAATGGGCGGTTCTGCCTATTTGGATACCAAAGGATTTATCGGCAACAGCGTACCTAAAGTCGAACCTGTCAAAGCTAAAGCGCTAATGCAGAAGTTATCTCAAGCATCCGAAAAAGGCCTGGTCAAAGCCTGCCATGATTGCAGCGAAGGCGGCATCGGCGTGGCGGCGGCAGAAATGGCGTTTGCCGGCGGTCTGGGGGCGGCTATCAGCCTTAAATCAGTACCGGTATCGGAAAAGTTCACCCGCGACGATTTTATCCTGTTCTCGGAATCCAACAGCCGGTTCATCGTGGAAGTCGCGGCCAAAGACAAAGAGAAATTCGAGAAAACACTGAAAGACGTCAGTTTCGCTAACATCGGCACGACCAACGATACCGGAAAATTTGAAGTCACCGGTTCCAACGGGAAAAAACTGGTCAGCGAAACAATCGGGGATTTGAAAGAAGCGTGGCAAAAGCCTCTGCGGTGGTAATGAGATGAGTAAAGTAAAAGCTCTGGTAATCCGCGCGCCGGGCACGAACCGGGATGGGGAAGCCGTCTTTGCCTTTGAAAAGGCCGGGGCGGATGTTACGCTGGCGCACGTTAATCAACTGATTCGCGGCGAACGCAATCTATTTGATTTCCAGATTTTTATCATTCCCGGCGGTTTCAGCTACGGCGACGATATTGCCAGCGGCCGTGTTTTGGCCAATGAATTAAAACAGAAATTCGGGGAAGATATGCCCAAATTCATCGATGACGGGCGGCTGGTGATGGGCATTTGCAATGGCTTCCAGGTGCTGGTCAAAGCGGGCATTTTACCCCGAGTCAAAAAAGGCGAAACGCCGCGCGTGACGCTGACGAATAACGACTCCGGTAAGTTCGAGTGCCGCTGGGTCCATCTGGGCGTGAACCCGAAAAGCCCCTGCGTGTTTACCAAAGGCATGGAAAGCATGTATATGCCGGTGGCGCACGGGGAAGGCAAATTCGCCGGTGATTTGAAGGCCATTACTGAAAAGAATATTGCGGTTTATTATACCGATGATAAGGGCGACAGAAAAGCCGGTTATCCGTTTAACCCCAACGGTTCGATGAATAATATCGCCGGCATCTGCGACGATTCCGGCCGGGTTTTCGGCCTGATGCCCCACGGTGAAGATCATATCCTCGTCACGCAGCATCCGCAATGGACGCGACTGGGACTGACAAAAGACGGAAACTGTTTCCCGATGTTCCGGAATGCCGTGAAGTTCGCGGAAAGCATCTAGCGGAACCAACCACGTTTCATTCGGATGCACTCTCTCTCATTCCGAAACTGTCTGAAATTTCTGGATTGTCGGGTCAAGCCCGACAATGACAATGGGAAAAAACAATTTTCAGTTAGACACAGAAGATAATATTTTACTCTCCGGGCTGGATCAGACCGCTTTCGTATGCATAGACTACCGCCTGGACGCGGTCGCGTAAATCCAGCTTGTCGAACAGGTTGGAAATATGGGTTTTTACCGTGGTTTCCCCCACGAAAAGCTCCGCGGCGATTTCAGCATTAGTCTTGCCTTTGGCAATCAGTCGCATTACTTCGATTTCACGTTCGGTCAGGCTGCTTAACCCGGCTTTCAGGTCGACGCGCGGGGTTCGCTGCGCAAATTCTTTGATAATCCGCCGTATTACGGAGGGAGCCAGCAGCGCATTGCCTTCCGCCACGACGCGGACGGCGGCAATCAAATCTTCCGGCGGCGCGTTTTTTAAAATAAAGCCGCTGGCGCCGGCGCGCAATGCCTCGAAAACATAATCGTCGCGCTCAAAAGTGGTCAAAATCAGGATACAGCAGGTGTTGCCGGGCGTTTGCTTGATTTGCCGGGTCGCCTCCAAACCGTTCATCAGCGGCATCTGGATGTCCATTAAAACCACATCCGGTTTCAATTTGTGCGCGGCAACCACGGCCTTCGCGCCGTCCTCGGCTTCCCCGACAACATGAATATCAGTTTCCGCTTCCAGAATCATGTGGATGCCGGCCCTGACCATCGCTTGATCGTCAACTAAAAGTACTTTAATGCTCATTTTTTCCATCCTGTCAGGGGCAATTTGGCTTTGACGGAAAAACCGCCTGCGGCCATACCGCCGGCCGAAAAATCGCCGCCGTGCAATGCCACGCGTTCCCGCATCCCGATTAACCCTCTGCCTTTGGTTTCCCTGTCGGTTTGGGGAACTTTCGGGCCGTTATCCCGGATTTCCAATTCAAGCGCATCGCGCAGATACCGAATCGTGACATCCGCGTTTACGGGTCCGGCGTGTTTCAAAGTGTTGGTGAGCGCCTCCTGGATAATGCGGTAGGCGGATAAATCGACGCCCGGCGGTAAGGAAATTTCCGTTCCCTCTTTTTTAACCGAAACAGTGAGCCCGGTGAGGCGCATTTGCTGCACCAGATAATCCAGTTGTTTCAGGCCCGGCTGCGGCGCAATGTCGTCAATCTGGTTGTCTTCCCGTAAAAATCCCAGCAGCCGCTGTAATTCCGCCACGGCCTGGCGGCTGGAGGCTTCAATCTGGGAAAGGACATCGTTGGCTTTATCCGGCTGTTGTTTGAGGATGCGGCGGGCGGCGCCTGCCTGAATCCCCATCACGCTGACATGGTGGGCGACAACGTCGTGCAGCTCCCGGGCGATGCGCACCCTCTCGTCCATCACGGCCCGGCGCGCATTCTCATCCCGTTCTTTTTCCAGTTGCCGGGTGCGTTCCTGCAGTTCAACTTCACGTAGGTTGCGGATTCGGAACACCTCGCCGATCCACCAGGCGGCGGCGAACAAAAACACATTCAACAAAACGACGGAAACCTGGTATAAAATGGTTTGCGCGGGCAGGTCCGAACCGCGCTGCTGGAAGAATATCGAATAGGTCAGCCAGCCGACAACCAGCAGGAAGGACGCACCTCGGACCCAGTTCCGCAGGCGCTGCTGCCCGTAGGCGCCGGCGTTGAAAAATGCCAGCAGCAGGGCATAGCTGATAAAGTCGCTTTCAGGGATGCTGAAGGTCCGGAAGGTAATTACCGCCAGTGTCATGAAGCTCAAAACACCCAGCGGATAACGCCTGCGGAAGGCGAGCGGTAAAATTACCAGCAGGGTTAAAATCACGGCAACATAGGAAGGTATGCGGGAATAAGTTCCCCAGTTGACATACAGGTTGAGCATAGCCAGCACGGCAAAAGCCAGGGTAATCAGGATATCCGTGCCGTTGGGGTGGCGGGCAAACCAGTCAGCGATTCTTTTGAAAATCTTCACGGTTCTAATATTAATCGATTGGCGGCTATTTTGCATCCCTCTGCGGGCTGATTAATATTTTGTTTAAATTTCATGCCTGAAATAATGTTTGCTGGTCATTCTCAGGGATTAAATACATACAGGAAATATCCTCCTTGAGGAGGATAGAGAACTCAACATATTAGCCGATGTGCGGTACTTCCTATTCAACATATGATAATAATGTCAACTGGAAATCAGCGGGAAAGAAAGAACAGGAGGGTCGGAATAATGAACAAAACTTGGAAATCCCAGGTGGGCGGAATACTAGCAATTATCGGCGGAGTAATCGGGCTATTAGCCAGCATGGGCATCCTGATTGCCATCACAGTGCTAAACACGGTCTGGCAATGGGGGCTGCTGCCGGTTAACGTCATCGGGATACTCTGGATAATTTTAGTCCCGATGTTTATTTGCGGGGTTACGGCGATTATCGGGGGCGTTTGCGCGGTGCAGCGAAAACACTACGGCTTCGCCCTGGCCGGTGCTATTACAGCGCTTTTCCCCGGTTGGATATTTGGGTTGGGCGCAATCGTTTTTACCGCCATATCGCGCGATGAATTCGGCACGGAAATAAAACAGGAAGTAAAACAAGTCACATCAGTCCAAAAAGCAAATTGATTTGATTGTAACCGGGGGATGGGCATGAAAAAAATTATTGGTTTGGGAATAGCAGTAATACTGGCCGCAATATGTTTATCTTCTTTAACGGGGTGCTTTGAGTTTACCCGCATCGTGGGTAGCAAAACGTTAGAGACCAGGCAATTTGATTATTCCGGTTTCACGAAAATTGAAGTGAGTAATGCTTTCGATGTCACCGTAACCAAAAGCGATACATATAGTGTCAGCGTCACGTTGAACGATAATATTTTTAGCGATCTAAATGTTTCCATGAGCGGCGACACATTGAAGGTAACGATGAATTCTTTCGCGCACTTTATCAATACAACGCAGAAGGTCGCGATTTCTTTACCGGAACTGAACGCACTCTCTGTCACCGGGGCATGTGAGGCGACTGTGTCCGGTTTTCAATCCGACGGAAACCTCGCTCTGACCGTGGCCGGCGCCAGCGGGATGCAAATCAATAACCTGCAGGCGTCCAATACCACGATTAAAATCATCGGCGCCAGTCACCTCTCGGGTTCTTTGGAAACAACCGGCGCTGATTTTAATATCACCGGCGTCAGCCACATCACTTTGACCGGTTCGGCATCTACGATGAAACTGAATGTCATCGGCACCAGCGATGCCGCTTTAACCGATTTTGTGGTGGGTGATGCTTCGGTCACGGCTGCGGGTGTCAGTGATGTTGACATCGAGGCGCACGGTACTTTGGATATCAATTTGAGCGGAGTATCGACGCTGACATACGGCGATGACCCAAAACTGGGGAAAGTGTCCGTCTCAGGGGTTTCAAATTTGAACCGCCGGTAATCATAGTCGGTTTTTAAAAAATAATTTGGAGAATAATATGGAAAAGAAACTATACCGCAGCCGGACAGACCGTAAATTGGTGGGGGTTTGCGGGGGATTAGGCCAGTACTTCGATATCGACTCTACGATTGTGCGGGTAGTATTTGTAGTGCTGCTATTCTGCGGCACCCTGGGTTTCTGGCTGTATATCGCGATGGCGATTATCGTGCCGGAAGAGGCTGATTCTTCTTCAGTCAAAACCGCTAACGTCCCCAAAAAGTAAAATACGCTTAAGGTAACGCGCTAAAGCGGAGTTGCTCTTTGCGGCAACTCTGCTTTTTTGTTTCCGGTCCTAAAAGAATTAATTAATTCATTACAAAAAGTACTTTCACATTTCCTCGTGCTATAGGTATAATTAGGTTAGATAAATCGAAGTGAGGGTACCTACGATGGCAACTTTGAACCCCCAGGCAGAAGAGCTCAACAGCATCATCAAAGCGAAAAGTCCGACCGTTTACGAATTGTTGTCCAAAAAAGGGAAGGCCATCTATTTCCCCAAAAAGGGTATTTTAGCCCAGGGACAGGCCGCCAAAGACAAGGCAATCAACGCGACAATCGGCACGGCTTGTGAAGATGACGGGAAGCCGATGGTTTTACCCAGTGTTGCCAGGCATGTCGACCTCCCGACGAAAGATATTTTTCCATACGCCCCCAGCGAAGGCCTCAAAGCCTTGCGGGACAAATGGAAAGAGCTGATGATCGGGAAAAACCCGACGCTGGCTTCAAAGGAGTTCAGTTTACCGGTTGTGACTTGCGGCGTAACCCACGCTCTGAGCATGGTAGGGTATATGTTTGTCGACGATACCGACGAAGTGATCACGGCCGACCTGTACTGGGAAAATTACGACCTGGTTTTCACCAGCGCTTACGGCGCCGAACTGAAATTCTTTAATTTCTTCAAAAATCAGAAGTTCGATATAGAGTCCTTCAGGAAAACAGTCAGTGCCAAACCCATCGGCAAGAAAATCATCCTGCTGAATTTCCCGAATAACCCTTCCGGCTACAGCCCCACTAAGGAAGCCGCCAAAGAGATTGTCGCGATCCTGGTTGACGCAGCCAAAGCCGGCAACAAACTGGCGGTCATCCTGGATGACTCTTATTTCGGGTTGGATTTTGAAGACGATATTTTCGCCGAATCATTATTTTCGCAGCTGGCGCATGCCCACGAAAACCTGCTGGCGATAAAAATGGACGGCATTACCAAAGAGGAGTTCGCCTGGGGTTTCCGCGTAGGGTTTGTGACCTACGGTATCAAAGGCGGCGGCAGCGAACTCTATAAAGCTCTGGAAGATAAAACGGCGGGCGCCGTCAGAGGGAACATATCAAATGCCCCGAATCTGTCCCAATCGCTGCTGTTGAACGCCATGCAGTCGGAAACGCACTCCAAAGAGAAAGAGCGCAACAAAGCGGTCTTAAAGTCGCGCTACCTGAAAGTCAAAGAGACGCTGGCGGCACATAAAGAATATGAGAAATATTTTGAGGCGCTGCCGTTTAACTCCGGCTATTTCATGTGCGTCCGCCTGAAAAACTTAGACACCGACAAAGTGTGGGACACAATGCTGAAAAAATACAGCACCGGCGTCATCTGTTACAGCGAAAAGAACCTGCTGCGGATTGCCTTCTCATCCACGCCGCTGCAAAAAATAGAGGCTTTGTTCAATAATATTTATATGGCCTGTAAGGACTGCGCTGCCTAGGCAGGCGGAGCATTTGCTTAGGCTGGATTACACACCCCGCAGTTCCTCTCTCTCAAGGAGTGAGGAGAAGGCTAGTCAAAATTAAGGAGAATAAATATGGCAGATAATTATGACATCAGGATAAAAGTAATTTCGCAGAAAGGCAGCTGCGCCGCGGGGCACAAAGTTGGCGATGAATGGATATTGCCCGCCGGAAAAACACCGGAGGGGATCTGTTTACCCGCTTTTGCCGTTTTATATCCCAATATCAGGACGCTTTCGTTCGGGGGAGCTTTCCCCTGGGAAAAAGATAAAGATGCCACCAGTGCCTGCTGCCCGGATGCGGCGAATCCGGTGGTATTTGAAATTAAGAGAATCAAGAAATAGGGCAGCTTCCATCCTTGTGCTGCCCTTTCCCTGTATAATTTGCTTTAAAACTATACATCAACCTTTATCTTTAAAACCTGTTCGGGTGTTTTTAATGGAAGGCAAGTTTGAAGTCAGTATCAAAGTAATCTCACAGAAAGGCCGCTGCAGTGTGGGGCATAAGGTGGGGGATGAATGGCGCACCGGCGGAGGAACACCGCAAGGGATTTGCCTGAATGCTTTCGGGATGCTGCTGCCGAATGTCCGTACACTGATGTTCGGCGGTTCTTTCCCCTGGGAACCGGACAAAGATGTAACCACGATATGCTGCCCCGACGCTAAAAATCCGGTGGTGTTCGAAGTCCGGAGAATCAGGGAATAACCCGCTATTTCATGTGATAATATTACCACCTTGAAATTGACAGCCCGCAAGAGTGATGCTATACTTTTAACCAATATTCTGGAGAATTGTTCCCCCATTGAATAGGCTTAATACCTATCTAAACATTGCTAAAAAATAAAGAAAAAATAAACAGGAGACAAATTCATGGCAAAGAAATTTAAAATTGTAAAGGTATCCAAACAGGTTGGCGATGCTACCAAAGCAATCGGCCCCAGCATGTCATCGAAAGAGGCCGACGAGTTCGCTAAAGTCAATGCTGAATTAATTGAAGTCGCGGAAAGCGATAAAGCCGGTTTAGCGGCGGCCCTCAAAGATGCTGATATTTTACTGTACGGCGGAGTCACGATTAGCCGGGAAATGATGGAATCCGCGCCAAGGTTAGCCGCAATTTTGTTCCAGACGGTGGGTTACGACCAGGTTGACCTTAAAGCTGCCACCGAAAATAAAATCCTTGTTGTAAACAACCCTTCATGGGAATGGTGTATTGAAGAAGTATCCAACCATGCTTTAGCGCTGATGCTCGGCTGCGCCAAGAAAATGAAACAGCTGGATTTGTTAGTGGCACAGGGCCGCTGGGCCGATGCCAAGAAAGAACAGAACCCGATGGGTTCAATCTATAACCAGACCCTCGGTATTATCGGCTGCGGCGCCATCGGCAGAATGGTTGCCCGGAAAGCCAAGGTCTTCGGGCTGAATATTATCGGCTACGACCCCTACATCATGCACCCCTGGCTGGCCAAAGAGAACGGCATCCAGCTGGTGAGTTTTGAAGAAGTCCTGAAAGCGGATTATGTGACGTTACATCCCGACCTGAACGAGACCAGTTTCCACATGATGAACGACAAAGCATTCGCGCAGATGAAACCGAGTGCTTATGTTATCAATACTTCCCGCGGCAAGGTCATCGATGAAGTGGCCCTGGTGAAAGCCCTTGAATCAAAGAAGATTGCCGGCGCCGGCCTTGATGTCTTCGAGACTGAACCGCTGCCCAAGGACAGCCCGCTGACCAAGATGAACAATGTAATTATGCTTTCTCACTCAGCATCGTATTCCACTTATGCTTTCTCCATCGCGCCCATCAGCATTGCCAAGGAAGCCGGCAGGATTTTATCCGGCAAGTGGCCGGTGAATCCGGTCAACAAAGAAATCACGCCCAGAGTTAAATTGGTAAAAGGAAATTAACTTGGCTTTTTTATCCGAAAAAGCAATGCTGGAAAAACTGAAACGGTTTGATACCCCGTCGGTTACGAATGTCGTTGCGACCTATCCGGGCGACCCGCTGTGTCTGGGCCTCTACGAACCGTGGCGGCAAAACTGGTATACCGATACATCGATACATACTATCTATCCGGAACTGGGCCGGACGGTGGGTTACGCGGTGACGGTGGTTTATTCACTGCCGAATCCGAATTTCCACCGCTTTTCGATAACGGATTTGCTGGACGCAATCGATAAATCGAAAAAGCCCGTCATCGTTGTGATAAAGCAGGATTTCCCGCCGGAAATCTTGCCCAAAGTCGGGCTGTGCGGCGGCCAGATGACCACCGCTTTCAAAGCTTGCGGCGCAGTCGGGGTGGTAACTAACGGCCCGTCGCGGGATGTTGATGAAATCCGCCCGATGAAATTCCAGTACCTGATGAGCGGCGTCACGCCCGGGCACGGGGAGTTTTCCATCAGTGCCATCAATGTGCCTGTTTCGGTGGCCGGAATGGATGTTGCTCCGGGGGATATCATCCACATGGACGAGAACGGGGCCTGTAAATTCCCGGCGGATAAATTGGCGGCGGTCTGTAATAACATCGAACCTTTCCTCAAGGTGGAAGAGGACCGGGTAAACGCAGTCAAGGCTGCAAAAACGATTGAAGAAATAAAGGCAGCTTTTACCGGTAAGAAAATAAAATAATATGTAGTTCACTTGCTTATCAAGCGCAAATAAAATATTTAAATAAGGAAGAAAAAGATGAAACCAAATAAACTAAGACAGTTGATAAAAGAAGGAAAACCGACACTCGGTGTCCATTCCGTCATACCTTGGCCCCGTTTAGTTGAAATTATCGCCGTTACCGGCGCTTTCGACTATATTGAGTATATCGGGGAATATTCAACATACGACCTTGAAACGTTTGAGAATCTCGCCCGCGCCATCGAACTTTACCCCAACATGTCCATGATGATCAAAGTTGAAGAGCAGTCCAGAGGCTACATTGCTACACGGGCGCTGGATGCCGGTATACAGAACGCGCTGTTCGCTGATATCCGCACTGCTGACGATGTTCGGGAATGCGTCCGCTTCATCCGCCCGGAAACACCGGAAGCCGGCGGGCGCCACGGCGCGGCCAGCCGCAGAATCAATGTCGGCTCCAACGCGATTGAATGGGTCAAACAGATGAACGATGCTGTATTGGCATTTATGATTGAGAAAAAGAGCGCCATGGACAACCTGGAAGAAATCCTTTCCGTCAAAGGCGTCGATATAGTTCAGTTCGGCCCCAATGACTATTCCGTCAGCCTGGGCAAACCCGGACAGGGCGGTCTGCCGGAAGTTGTCGAAGCTCATAATAAAATGATTAAGATGGCAATCAAAGCCGGTGTTCGGCCGAGGGTAGAAATCAGCAGCCCGGAAGAAGCCAAACCCTACATCGAAATGGGCGTTAAAGATTTCTGCATGGGCTGGGACCATCAGATTGTCGCCGGTTGGTGCCGGACCAACGGACCTGCACTGCGGAAATTACTTCCGTAATTCAGGGAGATAAGTTTTCTGAAACAGGAAGGGCGGCTGGAATGAAAAATCCAGCCGCCCTTTTTTATTTGCTCCGGATGTTTAACCCTAACCGGTATTCAATTTTGATATGGGAATTATATTTTGATTAATGGCAGGATGTTTTTCTCGATATCGGCATCGGTGAATGGTTCGGGGACATCGCTGAATAAATACCAGTTCTCGATGTGCTGGGCGGATTCATTCGGCTGCAGTAATTTGAGCGGGGCTACGGTTTCCAGTTCCAGGATGCGGTCGGAACTGTAAGATTCCGCCGAGGAACCGAAATCAGGGTAGACTCCGCCCTGTTTGTATTCGAATGTTTTCAGGAAAAGGTGGCCTTTATTCCAGTAGGCAACCCAGTTATCCGTATCCATGACCCCGATTTTCAACGGCGCGGCGGCATTGGCATCCTGGGCCAGAATAATAAACCGCTTGCCGATTTTCAGACGGGGGTCGGTGAGATCGCTGTATTCCCAGATGGCCAGCAAACTTGTGGGTAAGAGGTTGGTTTTATCCGCTGGTTTCCGTGCCGGCAGCGGGAAAATGGCTTTACCGCCGACAGCCATGGCGGAAATGGCCCACGGCGCGATTTCTATCGGCCAGAGCCCGCGGTTATACAGGCGGTGTACCACCGTCAAATGATTCTTATCAGGGTTAATCGAAATGTCCATCTCTTTCTGAATGCCGGTTTCTTTTTCTACGGATTGAGTGAGACTGAAGAACTTGGTATGCTGCGTAAACTCGACAGGGCGGTCATCCGAGACATACGAGCGCGGAAATGCTTCCGGGGCATGCCAGAGGCGGTGGCCGGAGAAGCCGTGCTTTTGCGCGGGCACAAATTCATTCCACTCCCCGATAAACCCGAAATGGAGAATGCGCGGCCCGGTGTCACTGGATGCGATCAGTTCAATCGTTTCGTTGTAGGCGCGGTAACAGTTGGGTAAGCCTGCATATTCAATTTTCTCGATCAAAGTTTCTCCTCATGTTTTTATTTAACTAATGACTTACTTTTTCTAACTTATATTCACGAATCGGAGGGAAAATCGGCCGGTTCAAGAAATCTGATTATTTTGCGGTGTTTTCGCGCGTATGCCAGTTCTCCCCCGGTGGATTCTCCAATGTAACCGCCGACATTCAGTATTAACACCTCATCGGCCATGTCAATTTTACGCCGGTGCAGTTCATCAAGACGGATTTTTATTTCCTTTAATTCACTTTCGGAAAAGTCCTTGAAAAGCTCGGCATCCGATTTCATATTACAGCCGATGGCTAACACAATTTTCCCTGCCATGTTTTCTTCAAATTGTGCCTTCTGAAAGGCTGCACCGAACCGGGTGCTGCCGCAAAGACAAACTATTTTCGGTTTTGTAACCATTTTCCTCTTACCTCTGCCAATGTTTTCAGCTCATTGCGTTACAATAACTCAGCTTTACGGGAGCTTGACCACGATACGGCGGCCGGTATGGTCCGGGGTGAGTTGGACCCCGTCGGCGCAAATCTCGTAAATTGCGCCCTGAATGCTCTTGATGGAGCTGATATTTCGGAGCAGTACCAGCCAATTGCCGTCAGCCGAGGATTCGATAGTGATTTCTTTGCGGGTCAGTTTAGCGGTGAGGCTGATTTTCTTTTTTCCTTCTTTACCGAAGACCGTCGTTGAAGCAGTTTGGCCTTCGGCCAATTCGAAGATATGAAAGGTAACGCCATCGGCGAAATCATAGTCCGGTTTATTATCAATATTACCCACGGCAACAATGCTGTTGGGACGGGCCATTAACGGAATGCTCAGATAACCGTGTTTTTCCTGGATCCAGCGTCCGCCTTCCACTTTCACGCCGGTCAGGAAGTTAGTCCATTTTCCGGCGGGCAGGTAATATTCTACGGTGCTGTCATCGGAAAACACTGGGGCTACCAACAGCGATTCGCCGAGCATATATTGCCTGTCCAGGTATCCGCAGGTCCGGTCGGTGGCAAACTCCAGAACCATCGGACGTATTACCGGAACCCCCGTCGCTGCTGTATTGCAGGCCGTTTGATAAATATATGGCATCAGTTTACATTTCAAATTGATAAAGAACCGTGTCACATCCACTGCTTCTTCATCGAAAAGCCAGGGCACACGATAACTTTCGTTACCATGCAGTCGGCTGTGTGATGACAACAACCCAAAGGCCACCCAACGCTTGAACAGGTCGGGCGAAGCCGTCTTTTCGAAGCCGCTGATGTCATGGCTCCAGAAGCCGAAACCGCCCATGGCCAGCGACAGGCCACCGCGCAGGGTTTCCGCCATCGAAACATAGGTCGCAGTGCTGTCACCGCCCCAATGCACCGGAAATTGTTGGCCGCCGACTGTTGCGGAACGGGCAAAAACAGCCGCGTCACCGGCCCCGCGCTCACGCCGCAGGAGTTCGAAAACAGCCTGGTTGTAAAGGAAAGTGTAGTAATTGTGCATTTTTACCGGGTCCGAGCCGTCGAAATAGACAACATCCGTCGGGATGCGTTCTCCAAAGTCCGTTTTAAAACAATCAACCCCGATATCCAGCAGGGCTTTGAGTTTGCTCTGGTACCACCTGACAGCTTCCGGATTAGTGAAATCCACCAGCCCCATGCCTGCCTGCCATTTATCCCATTGCCAGATGCTGCCGTCGGGTCTTTTAACCAGATAGCCTTTAGCCTTGCCTTCTTCGAAGAGGCAGGATTTCTGGGCGATGTAGGAATTAATCCAGACGCAGATTTTCAATCCTTTAGCTTTGAGCCGCTCGAGTTGCCCCTGAGGGTCAGGGAAAAATTTACTGTCCCATTCAAAATCGCACCACTGGTATTCCTTCATCCAGAAACAATCGAAGTGGAAAACATGCAAATGCAGATTCCGTTGGCTCATGCCGTCGATGAAGCTGTTGACGGTGGCTTCATCGTAGTTGGTGGTGAAAGAAGTGGTCAGCCACAGGCCGAAAGACCAGGCTGGGGGCAAAGCGGGCCGGCCTGTCAACTTCGTGTAATTTGTGAGCACGTCTTTAACACCCGCACCGCCGATGACAAAGTAATCCAGATTTTCCCCCGGGACGCTGAATTGCGCGCGGGAGACATTCTCCGAGGTGATTTCATAAGATACCATTTCGGGGTGATTGGTGAACACGCCGTAGCCGCGGTTCGTGATATAAAACGGGATGTTTTTATAGGACTGTTCGCTGGATGTGCCGCCGTCCTCATTCCAGATATCGACGGTCTGTCCGTTTTTCACGAAAGGCCCGAAGCGTTCCCCGAGCCCGTACACCAGCTCGCCGACAGCGACGTCCAATTGTTCGCGCATGTATGTTTTTTTATCCGGGGTTATCGCGTAGCCGGTGCTCCTGATGCCGTTACCGGTGATGCGGCGGCCGTTATACAGATAATCTATCTGCCATGTTTTTCCTTTGTAAACACGCATTTCGAGTTTGCCAGTGCGTAGGTACAGGCAGGTGTCATTCTCTCCGGTTTGTGCCCGGTGGTTACTATCTTCATTGATTTTAAACTCAGGCCCTTTGGCTAAACCGCCGGCGAAGTGGCATATCTGCACTCGGATAACATCGTCCATCGGGGAGCTGAAGGTGAACGTGAGCAGCGGGGAATTCAGCGTGTCCCCCCGGTGCGCTACCGGCTTGCACGCCGCATAAACGGTGATGGTGCTGTCTCCAACCTTTGTATCACAGATTTCGACCGCATTATAGAGGGTTACGCCTTCCCGGATATTCCAATAACCGTCCGTAAATTTCATCGGTAAATTCTCCTGATTTGATAATTGTGTTAAATCGCGGTATCAATCCCGCTGTTTAACTTCCACCGCCGCCAAACGTTCCACCACTTTCACAAGGGCCTGGGTGCCGCATTTCCCATCGCCGGCGGCTTCCAGGGAATCGAATAATTGATGAATCAGCGCGGTCGCAGGCAGCGGAATCTTATTCAAATCGGAACCTTCCATTACCAGCCGGAGGTCCTTCTGCAGCAGGTCGACCATAAAACCGGGCTGGAAATCACGTTTAATCATGCGCGGCCCCAGGTTAGCCAGCTGCCACGAGCCGGCCGCCCCGCCTTTGACCGCTTCGATCGCCTTGTTCAGATCGACTCCCTGTTTTTGGGCGAAGACTAGGGCTTCGCATACCGCATTCAGATTCCCGGCCACCAGAATCTGGTTCATCAGCTTGGTAGTCTGTCCCATGCCGTTGGCGCCGATATGGGTGATCGTCTTGCCCATCGCTGCCAATACCGGGCGGCAGCGTTCCAGAATAGCCGCATCCCCGCCGACCATGATAGATAAGGTGCCGGCAATCGCACCGCCTTCCCCGCCACTGACCGGGGCATCCAGCATGTGGGCTTGTTTCTCTTTGAGGCGCTCGGCGATTTTCCGTGTAGCTTGCGGAGAAATGGTGCTCATATCGATAACCACCGAATCCGGTTTAATTCCTTCGATGATGCCGTTCTCCCCGAGGATGACACTTTCCACGTCAGGAGTATCGGAGACCATAGTAATGATTATGGGATTTTTTTGGGCTGCCTCTTTTGGGGAAGCAGCTTTTACCGCTCCTTCCGTAACGAGCTGTTCTATTTTTGATGGTGTGCGGTTATAAGCAGTAACTTCAAACCCGGCTTTGATCAAATTACGAGCCATCGGCATGCCCATGATGCCCAGCCCGATAATCCCAACTTTCTTATCCATTTCGTGTATTCCTTTGTTTACATATTTGCTGTATCTTTTCCATATTCTATATTATTCGCTCAGTTGATGTATACAGTTGGTATTTGATAACCATCGTTACGAGCCGAAGGATTGACCGTAAAATACAGAGCTTGCTTTTCTGCAGGAATCAAATACGCTGTTTTGTGGTATAATCGGTATCAAATATTAGTAGATAATTCTTCTTATTACAGTTCATAATTAATTGTGAAATGTACTGATATGAATAATAATGCAGATTAGCGCAAGTCAACGCTTAAATACATATATTTTATTTTATTGATCAGGTTACATTTCTTAAAAGAATTCATTGATATCTAAAATTTTTAAAGGTAATATTTCTTGATGTCGACATCAAAATCTGACGAAGGACAAAAACCGGCTTCCCTCCCACCTCCGGATGGCCTTTGGCTGGTATGCCCTGTTTGTAAAAAACTCAATCCTGCCGGTACTGAATATTGCCGGTATTGCTGGGGCGCGTCGTTAAATTCTGTGCGGCCAATGACGTATGAGCAGGCAACAACTGCTTCGAAACAGTCGGTGAAAAGTAAAAAACAACATCGCGGTGCTCGGATTGCAATTATTATAGCTGTCGTATTAATTCTGTTGTTGGCAGCAGGATTGCGGTATATCTATAGTTACACCGATTTGCTGTTCGGGCCGGTTACATCTTTGAATTCTGCCTCTTCCCCCGGTGATTGGGCGATGTTCCGCAATGATTTAGCCCGTTCCGGCAATGCCGATAACAGTACCGTCCAGCCTCAGGGTGTTCAGGCATGGACTTTTCAAACTGGGGGTAAAATTCATTCATCCCCGGCGGTTGTTGAAGGAGTAGTTTATTTCGGATCTGAGGATTATAACTTTTATGCCGTAGATGCAGCTACCGGTAAAATGTTGTGGAAATTTCAAACAGGGAGTTTTGTTGATTCCTCGCCCGCTGTAGTGAATGGCATTGTTTACTTCGGGTCGAATGACGGGTACCTTTATGCGCTTAACGCCGGCAGCGGCCGGAAACTATGGGTTTTTAAAACACGTTATGCCGTGGAATCTTCGCCGGCGGTGACAGACGGCAGGATTTATTTCGGCGGGGATGACGGTTATGTATATTGTCTGAATGCCGAAAACGGTAAAAAAATATGGAAATTCAACACCAAAAGCTGGGTGACATCTTCGCCGGTAATAGTTAACGGTATCCTTTATGTCGGTTCGATGGACGGTTCCCTGTATGCGCTAAACGCCAATGATGGCAGGTTCCGCCTTAAGTTTGACGCTTCCGGTTCAGTTTTTTCATCACCGGCCATGAACGACAGTGAAATCTATTTTACAGACCACGGCAACGGAGTCCTTTACGGAGTAAACGGCAAAGGCCGTACCTGGCCGTGGGAAGGTTTTTTACGCCCGATGTGGCTGCAAATGTCGATGATGTTCATTGCTCCTTCGCCGCCGCCGATATCCGGTGCACCCTGGGCAATCAGGCTATTGCTTGACCCGAATAATCCCAGATTGGGGTGGGCGGCCACCTCCGACGCTACGTCAATCATAAGCGGCAGCAATGTCTATACAACAGGAAGTAATCTGGCATTCAGTATCGATGTGACCAATCATAAAATCCTGTGGCGTTTCCAAGCCCGGAATAATATTACATCTTCTCCCGCTTTGGCAAATAATGTTCTTTACGTCGGCAGCCAGGACGGCTATTTGTACGCAGTGAATGCACAAAACGGCACCAAGCTGTGGGATTATGCCGCCGGCGGCACAATAACATCTTCGCCGGCTTATTCCGGCGGAGTGATTTATGTCGGTTCGGATGACGGGAAAATGTATGCCGTGAAGTAGGCTAATAAACAGCTTAGGTAATTTAATTGCCGTTGAGTTGATTTCAGCTTACCGTATTCTGTTGCTGCAAAAGAATTAAACCGGCTTGCCTCAAGCCGGGGCAAATAAAAATAGGGAGCGCATTCGCGCTCCCTATTTACTTGGCAAAGTTAAAGTTTATTTACCGGCCGCAGCTTTCCCGGCCAGATTATCTTTCAGTTC
>PMCB01000069.1:0-24253 GCA_003153955.1 Dehalococcoidia bacterium
CCGGTTGTTCTTTCCAGGCACGCTGTGCTTATTCTGTTCCGCAATGCCTGAGGGAAAAACCTGTTTTAACAGAAATCGAGCCGAACCATTACGCGGCCTGCTGGGTATCACAAAAGGGATTAAGAGAATGGCAGAAGCAATAATTGAAGTAAATAACCTTGCCAAGTATTTCCCGGTAACGCGGGGTTTATTCCACCAGGCAAAAATCGCGGATGTGAAAGCCGTCGATGGTGTCAGCTTCGCGATTCACAAGGGTGAAACATTGGGGCTGGTCGGCGAAAGCGGCTGCGGCAAGACGACGCTCGGAAAATGCATTTTGCAGCTCATCCGTCCGACTTCGGGTGAGGTCATTTTCGAGGGCCGCGACCTGTGTGAATTATCGGACAAAGAGTTAGTGCCGGTCAGAGCGAAACTGCAGATGATTTTTCAGGACCCTTATGATTCGCTCGACCCCCGGTTTACCGCTACGGACATCATCGGCGAACCTTTGAGGATTCACCATATTTCCAAAGGGAAAGACTATAACGACCGGATTGCGGAATTACTTGAGTTGGTGGGACTGGCACCCTACATGGGCGAACGTTATCCTCACGAATTCAGCGGCGGACAACGGCAGCGGTTAGGCATTGCCCGGGCCCTGGCGCTGCAGCCCCAATTCATTATGTGTGACGAGCCGATATCCGCGCTGGATGTATCGATTCAGGCGCAGATTATCAACCTGCTCGATGATTTGCAGCAAAAGTTCGGAGTATCTTACCTGTTTATCTCCCATGACCTCTCGGTGGTCAGGCACCTCAGCGACCGCGTGGTAGTAATGTATCTGGGGAAAGTGATGGAAATATCGAACCGGGATGAGCTTTATAAAAATCCGCTGCACCCGTACACTCAGGCTTTACTATCGGCAGTGCCGATTCCCGACCCGGCGGTCGAAATGAAAAGGCAGGTAATTGTCCTTCAGGGAGAAGTCCCCAGCCCGATGAACCCGCCGTCAGGGTGTGTCTTCCACCCCCGCTGCTACCGCGCTTTTGCCGATTGCCCTAAGACCGTACCGATTCTCGCCGATGCCGGGGGCGGGCATCAGGTCGCCTGCCTCCTTTACGAAACGTCACGGCCATGATTCCGGCTGATCTGCTTTTTCAGCGCCATCGGCGGGATATCGACACGGTTGAAATTCTTATCACTATTTCCTGCACAAAATTACATTGACCTTTGACGCCGCCCCTTTCTCTTGATAGAATCAAGCTAAGTTCCATCATCCGTAATATTTTCAAATATGGGGGTTAGCTAAAGTGAGCGGCAAAAATTCAGCCGGCTGGGAAAAACTGTTAGAGGGCTATCCCTGGTTTGCGGGGAAAGATAAATTTCCGCTTCCGGCTTATTCCGAGTTCATGCCACCGCCGCGCTTCGGACGCAGTCTCTACGGCGAAATCGATACCGGACATTTTATCAAAACTGACCCCTTCGGCTGGTATGTCTCCGAAATCGAAGAGGAACTGGAAGTCCAACCGGGTTTATCGATGCTGGCAAATCAAATCTTGCGGCAAATCGTAGAACTGGGCCAGGGCAAACCGGCTTACGGCATCACCGGTCCGCAAGAACACCACCTCGTCGACAATCCATATTGGCCGCCGGAACTGGCGGCACAGGCCGGGAAATTACTTCATGAACGCTACGTTGTTTTTCTTCCGCTGGCTCTCTCGAAAACTCAGGATGACAAAGGGCGCGTGCGGTGGACTTTTTTCGGCAGCAGTGAACAGGGTCCGGAACGGGCCTTCTGGAAAAGCTTCTTTTCATCTCCGACTCAGGAAATTCCGGCGCAGGAAGCGCTGGCTTTTCTTTTTACACTACTTAAGCAGGTATACAGCGAGAACTGCGCTAACACCGCCGGATTACATAAAATAGGCTTCCGCTTTTTGCCTACTCCGCCGAATGCCTCGTTCCCTTACTGGACGGATATGCCGCTGCCATCGTACATCAAGCCTTTTATCCAGGATGAAAATGCTAAGGACGATGACGTCCGTTATTTGCTTACTTTCAGGCCGTTCAGCCTGCTGCCCCCGGCGATACAACAATGTTATCTGAACGGACAATTAGTCCTCCTGCCTTTCCCGGGCAGTCTGGTTTTCTGGGGCATGCCGAGTTTTATTAAACTGCAGAAAGAAATGCCGCTGGCAATGCAATTATCCCTGCAGCGTCTGGCAGCGCGGCACGGCGGCCCGCACGGCATCCGCGTTCCCCAATCAGGCCGCTTCCATGAACCGGGCACCAAATTAAAACTGCCGGAAGTCGGGGAAAATTTATTGCTTAATACTTACAAACGCACCAGCCGCTGGGACCGCACCCACCGCTATGAAAATGAGCTTATTGTCAGCGCCATCGAGGATAAAGTCGCCAATGTGCTTTTCAGCACGAAGCTGGACGTGATGGGATTGTATAACAAGCCAATGGCAAAAAACTGCCAGCTCTGGACCGGCGATTCTCATGTGTTGCTGGACGGCCCCACCGCCAGCCGGGAAGCGCTGGAAAAAGCGGCCGACACCGTGGCGGAAGGCGGCACGTTCCGCTACCGCTTCCTGTTTCCGGCGATGCGTGCCGGTTTACACGAGATTTACTGGCATCGACCGCTGGTTGCCTGGTGGGATGAATCAAATAACGAAGCAAAAACATTGCCTGCCGGCCCTTCGGGTTACCTGACGGCTTACAAGGTCGATGATTTTGATATCGCGCATCCGGCAGAGCTGTGGCCCCGGTTGCAGCAGCGGGCACCATATCTCACGGCTCTGCACAACTTCGGCCACCTCGAAGAGCATTACACGCACCAGACAACACTGAATATTTTACGGGTGATGGACGCCGCCGGGATGTGGCCTCAAAAATATCTGCCCGCCGGTTTTACCCGGCAGATGCTGCATTTGCAGGAACATGAAACGCTGGAACAGTGGCTGGCAGATTTGCCCGAAAAGGCGAAAGATACGGACGAAGTGAAGAATCTTTGCCGGGATGTGGAAGCCTGTATCGAACCGGCTGCAGAGCAGGAAACACCAAAGGAAAAAAGGTTAAAAACGTTGACATACCAGCAGACCGCGGCCAGAACCTTCGAAGAAGCGTGGTGGAACGATATCCTCAAGTTATCCAGCGGCGCCTATCTCAATAAAGATAACGCTGATTGCGTCCACGACCCGGCGACACAGGCACACCTTGAACACCGTCAACGCGACCTGGAAAAACTGGGGAACTACCTGCTCGGACGCCACCGGGAGGCGATTGATGCCGCCGGCATGGCGGGAAAGGCGACTTTCGGCGAACTGCCGTTTCACTGGGAAACGGATTTCGATTTTTCCGATTTCGGCGGCTGGAAAAACAATCAGGAAGGTCATCTCCATGAACGAGACCTGCTGGTGATTATCCCCGGGAAAAACCGTAAAGAAGCAATCATCATGGGCGACCATTACGATACGGCCTACATGGAAGACGTTTATGACAAATCCAGGGGGGGAACAGGTGCGCGGCTGTCCGCCCACGGCGCGGACGATAACTGCTCGGCGATCGCCACTTTATTGCAGGCTGCCCCGGTCTTTTTAAAACTGTCGAAAGAGGGCCTGCTGGAACGTGATGTGTGGCTGGTACACTTAACCGGCGAAGAATTCCCCGCCGACTGCATGGGGGCCAGGCACCTGGCACAGGCGTTAATTGAAAAATCGCTGCAAATGCGCTTGACCGATGGGAAGACATTAGATTTATCCGATACCCTGATTAAAGGCGTTTACCTGATGGATATGATCGGACATAACCGTGAAAGCGATTGGGACATTTTCCAGATGTCTCCGGGGAAAGGTCCGGCGTCAATGCAGTTAGCCCGGGAAGCATATACTGCCAATCAATTGTGGAACATGAATACCCCTAAATGGAATCTCGGGGACGGACGGTTCCGCAAAGGCCGCGGCCGGCGCTCTGACGACGATACAATACCGGTCACAGCCCGGTTTCCCAATCTTAACGGCGAAATACGTCTGCCGGCCGACCCGCGCAGCACGCTTTTCAATACCGACGGGCAGATATTCTCCGACTGCGGTATACCGGTCGTGCTTTTCATGGAAAACTACGATATCAACCGCAGCGGCTACCACGACTCCAAAGACACCATGCAGAATATCGACCTGGATTACGGGGCGGCATTAGCGGCGATCGTCATTGAGTCCGTGGCCCGTGCGGCGGCACTGAAAAAGCTTTAGAGCCAAATACATATTTTCTCCTCAACTGTTTACAATTGTTCCTGTATTTATGTTTTAATTAGATAAGAGGCAGATAATGTCAGTAATCAAAATCCCCTATGGGCGTGAAATACTCAAGCTGGAAATCGAGCCGGAGCATCTGAAGGCCGTTCTGGAACCGGAATCCAAAGCTGTTGCTAAAAAAGAGGAAGCGGACATCGTGCGGCAGGCTTTGGCTGAACCGATTGCATCGCCGCGGCTATCTGAATTAGCCTCAAAAGTGCACCGCGTGCTGTTAATCACCTCCGACCACACCCGGCCGCTGCCCAGTAAGATCACCATGCCGATTCTATTGGAAGAAATACGCAATAATAATCCCGAAATTCAGATTAAAATTCTGGTCGCCACCGGTTTCCACCGGCTGACCCGTCCGGAGGAATTAATCGCCCGGTTCGGCCAAAAATTATGCGATAAAGAAGACATTATTGTCCATGACTCCCGTGATAAAAAACACCTCGTTTTCAAAGGCATTTTGCCTTCGGGCGGGGAGCTGTGGCTGAACAACCTCGTGGACTGGGCGGATTTAATCGTCGCCGAGGGATTTATTGAACCGCACTTTTTTGCCGGTTTTTCCGGCGGCCGCAAAAGCATTTTGCCCGGAATTGCCGGTACCGCAACGGTACTGGCCAATCACTGCGCCGCCTTTATTGCCAGTGAAAACGCCCGCACCGGCAACCTGCAGGATAACCCGATACACCGGGATATGCTTTTTGCCTCGGAAACCGTCGGACTGGCCTTCATCCTCAACGTCGCCCTCGATGCGGATAAAAAAATCATCCGCGCTGTTGCGGGTCATCCCGATAAAGCCCACCGTCTTGGCTGCGATTTTGTCAGCCGGCGGGCAATCGTCAGGCGTCAACTAGCTGATATCGTGATAACCTCGAACGGCGGCTATCCATTAGATCAGAATATCTACCAGGCGGTCAAGGGCATGACTTCCGCCGAAACTTGCGTCCGCGAAGGCGGTGTTATTATCATGGTGGCGGCCTGCGAAGATGGTCACGGCGGCGAGGCTTTCTACCGTTGGTTTGCTGAAGCGAAGTCACCGCAGGAAGTCACGGCCAAAATTTCTAACATAGCCCAAAAAGACACTTTACCCGACCAGTGGGAAGCGCAAATCCTGGCCCGCGTGCTGACCAAATGCACGGTGATTTTAGTCTCGAACTTCTGTAATCCGGAAGTTGTCCGGGCGATGCACATGCTGCAGGCGCCGGATATTGCAACAGCATTGACTATGGCTCGGGAAAAGATGGGTAAAAAAGCGCAGATTACGGTCATTCCGGACGGGGTATCCGTCATCGTCACGGACTAAAAAACTAAATCTGAACGCCTGGGTTGATCGCGCCTACTTGGTTTCTTCCTGTTTCGCATCAATGGCCTTGACCATGATTTTCAGGCCCTGCGCCACGATTTCCGCTTCTTTGTCGGAAAGATTTTTGAACAGTTCGGTCATCCGTTCCCGTCGCTTCTGCCGCAGCTCTGCCACCAGCTCATCACCTTTCGGCGTTGTGCGTAATACCAGCACCCGCCGGTCGTCGGGGTCGCCGATCCGGGTAATCAAATCTTTTTCCAATAATCTATCGATAATACCTGTTACATTCGTTGGTGTAACTTTCAGCGCGGTTGCCAGCTTGCCGGTCGTCGTGGCGCCGCGATTGCTGATGAAAAACAGGGTTTTGAGCTGCCCGATACCCAGATTCAGGCTCATCCATGCATCCAGTTCATATTGACGCCGGTCATGGTCGATCTTCCTTTGCAGTTCAATCAGTTCTTCGACAATCTCTTGTTTCACCATTTTCTTTTTCCCGCCTTATTAGTGAATGTAACATTGACATTTATTCTTGCGTTCAATAGAATTATATGAGGAACCATACGAATATTACATACTAACAGAAAATATCATATTTTTGCAATGGAGGCAACTCATGGAAGAAAAAGCCATTGTTGTCCAAAACCTGGTCAAGCAATACCCCAAAGTCAGGGCCGTGGACGACGTCTCATTCTCAGTGGATAAAGGCGAAATTTTCGGGCTGCTTGGGCCGAACGGCGCGGGTAAAACCACCACCATCCGTACCCTGTTGACCCTTATCCCGCCCACATCCGGGGAAACGCTCATTTATAACGTTAACACCGCCAAAAACAGCGAAGAAGTGCGGCGGATGTGCGGTTACGTGCCGCAGGACGTCTCCGCGGACGGCGACCTGACAGCTTATGAAAACGTGCTGATATCCGCCAAACTATACGGCATGCCACCCAAAGAAAGAAAGCAGCGCATTCAGGAAGTGCTCAATTTTCTGGAACTGACCGACCGTGAGCATGACATGGTCAATACTTTTTCGGGCGGCATGATGCGGCGTCTGGAAATTGCCCAGGCGCTGGTCAACCGGCCGAAAGTGCTTTTCCTCGATGAACCCAGCATCGGCTTGGACCCGAATGCCCGGCGCATCATCTGGGGCCTGATTAAAAAATTGCGGGACGAATTCAACACCACCATCATGATGACCACCCACGATATGGGTGAAGCCGATGTGCTTTGCGACCGTATCGGCATCATGAACCGGGGTAAACTGGCCACGCTGGGCAAGCCGGAGGGGTTGAAAGCCGCTGTCGGCGGCGATATTATTACCATCAATTCCAACAATCCGAATTGCTCCCTGAAGTTAAAAGAATTGGGTTATTCCGCCATCACCGATTCAGCGGACGGCAACTTTGACTTAATCGTCAATAACGGCGAGACGCTGATTCCCCACCTGCTTGAAGGCCTGAAAGCCAAGGGGGTTGTGGTTGAATCAGTCTCATTGAAAAAACCCACACTGGATGACGTTTTTCTGAAATATACCGGCGCCCGCATCGAAGAAGGAGACACCTTTGCCGAAACCCGCCGCGCCCGCCAATCCTTTACGAGGAGGAGCTGATGAAAGTTTTGAGTGAAGTCAGGAAATATTTTGCCAACGCGTTCATTATCGCCGAACTGGAAATGCGCAAAATCCGCCACGACCAGACCCAAATCTGGGTGAGAATGGTACAGCCGGCGCTGTGGCTGGCGATTTACGGTCTGGCGATGAGCAAACTTAACGCCATGAGTGCCAACATCCCGGCCGGTCTGACCTACCTGCAGTTCATGACACCGGGCGTGCTCGCCCAGTCCGCTTTATTCGTTGCCATCTTTTTCGGTATCAACGTGGTCTGGGAACGCGACCTCGGTCTGCTGAATAAATTGCTTTCGACCCCGGCTTCCCGCTCATCTATTATCCTGGGTAAGGCGCTTTCCGCCGGTGTCCGCGGTATCTTTCAGGCGATCGCTGTAATTATTCTGGCCGTAATCCTGCAGGTGCATCTCATCTTGAATCCGCTCGCGATACTGGGAACATTCGTTGTCATTGTCCTGGTCAGCATGTGTTTTTCCTGCGTCAGTATGGCCATCGCCTCACTGGTGAAAACGAGGGAACGCATGATGGGTTTCGGCCAGGTTATGACCATGCCGCTGTTCTTTGCCAGCAGCGCCATTTATCCGATATCAATTATGCCGTCCTGGATCCGGCCGCTCGCCTATGTCAATCCGCTGACCTACTCCGTTGATGCAATGCGGGACATGTTGGCGACGGGCAATCTGCACTCCCTTCCGCTTGATTTCGCCGTCATCATTGCCACCACGATATTATTCTTGGTGCTCGCCAGCCTGGGATTAAAGAAAATGATATCTTAAGTCTAATAATTTACCCTGCTAAAAACCGTAGAGGAGACCCGCAAAGCGAGGTCTCCTCTTTTTATTCATCAAGTTGATTGGATTCAATTTCTTGTGAGCGACTTGTTATTTAATAGTCGGGAGCAAAGCAGGCACTGTCATTCCTGGACACTTTGTAAATTCTTTTTCCATCCTTCATATAGTTTGCATGATCGACAGTCTCCATGTAATGGGCATCGTTGATTATTGTCAATTACACAGGTATATTCAGGAGTGGTTAAGCCGATCCACATAGCCAAAGCATATTGGCATTTCCCTTGCATTGTCTCTTGCTGCATGGACAATCCCCTACTTTGATCAAACTACTTTCTGATTTCAATCCGGTGGAAAGCCTCGGACAAAGGCATGCCGCGTTCTTTGCTCATCGCTTCTGCCTGCTCTCGCCGGGCTTTGACCCAGCTCTCCCAGTCGCCGGTGCGGTTACCGACCTGGCTGACATGGCAGGCGATGGCTTTCATTTTCAAATCAAAAGTCTCTGTAATATCCACATATTTATTCGGCTCTTCCGCGCCGGTCAGGTACATTTCCCCGACCTTGAACGGCGTCAATCCTTCGGCTTTGTGTTCCGGGTAAAAAAGATGGTCGCGGCAATAGGGAAAAACCGCGTCCATGCAGACCTGCCCCGTGATGCGGTGGTCGTGGTGCCCCATGTATTTACGGGTGGGGTCGTGGGTGATGACCAGCTCCGGGCGGAACTTACGGATGAGACGCACCAGCTCGCCGCGGAATTCCGGACTGTCCGTTAGCCAGCCGTCGGGGTGTCCTAAGAAGACGACCTCGCTGACCCCGAGGACTTTGGCAGCATTCTTCTGTTCCTGCTCCCGGATCACGGCCAGCCGCTCCGAGGTCATCTCCGGGTCAGGCGTTCCCTTATCGCCGTTGGTGCAGATAACATAGACCGCCCGCCAGCCTTCGCGTACGTATTTGGCAACTGTCCCGCCCGCGCCGAATTCAGGGTCGTCCGGGTGGGCGGCGACGACCATTAATGTTTTTTTATCTTCCATTATTTATTTCCAGGTTTTAGATTTTGCGATGAGGTAAAACTGACATTTTCTTAAAAATAGAACCCACTTAGTTCCTGTAAAAACCTCACCCACTGTCTCCCTCTCCGTAAACGAAGAGGGAGGAGGTTACCAAGAGGGACTGCGCCCCTCTTGCTCAAGCCCTGCTTTTGCACAAACTAAAAATTCTAAATATTATTATTTATCCATGCCCCGTTTCAGGCCGCGGATGTAGGAAATTTCGCCGGCATGCTGGTCGATATGCATCACGGCAAAGAACAGCATCGCGCCGACAACCTGTTCGAATGGCGGCTTCATCGGCGGCAGGGGTTTCCCGTCCGGCCCCATTTGCGGCGGACGCGGCGGCATTTCCACTTTCCGGTCGTAATCTCCCGGNNTCGATTGCCTTATTTACCTTCTGGTACCATTTCTCAGTTTCCCAGACCTGCGGTTTACCCTGGATGCGGTTAACCATCGAATCTTCAGCGCGGATCACATGGAACAGAATCAATCCGATAGAGTTAGCATCATTTTTCGGCTGCCACTTCAATTCCTCGACGGTCAGGCCGTCCAGCGTGCGGTCAAGCGACCTTTTCGTCAAATCCAATCCTGTTTTTATAACGTCTTTAATTTCCATCGTAAAAACCCCCTTTTATCAACAGCAATATTATCTTGAGTGCTAATATTCTATTACTTCATGAGGATAACTTCAAACGCACTCGACTTTGTGATATTCTTCGGATTATAATCGTATATCAAGGAATAAACTCATTTCATCAGGAGAATTGATTATGGCAAAGATTGTTATCATCGGAGCAGGCAGTCATGTTTTTTCCAGGCACCTTATTACCGATATCTTGACCTGGCCAGAGCTCAGGGACGGCACGATATCGCTGATGGATATCTCGCAGGAACCTTTAGACCTGATTGCCGGTTTTGCCCGCCGGCTTGTCAAGCAAAACGGGTTTAAGACAAAAATCGAAGCCACCACTAGTCGCCGCGAGGCACTGGACTGCGCCGATTATGTTTTCGTCACGATTCAGGTCGGCGGTTCGAAAGCCACCTGGCCGGACCGCGAATTACCCCGGAAATACGGCGTGAATCAGGCCGTCGGCGATACCACCGGGGTCGGCGGGGTTTTCTACGGCACCCGTCATGTGCCCGTCATTCTGGACATCTGCCGCGATATGGCAGAACTTTGTCCCAATGCGTGGCTGCTGAGCTATACCAACCCGATGGCGATCATCTGCTGGGCGGTCAATGATTACACCAAAATCAAAAACGTCGGCCTGTGCCACAGCGTGCAGGGCACCGCTTCCGAACTGGCTAAATACATCGGTATTCCGGTCGATGAGCTCGACTACTGGGTCGCCGGCATTAACCACATGGCCTGGTTCCTGGAACTGAAACATCACGGCANNATGTATCCGATTCTCAAGGAAAAGTTCAAAGACCCGGCGATTTATTCCTCCGAAGATGCGCACTGGGCGGGACCCGACGTCGTGCGCGCCGAGATTTATAAAGCATTCGGTTATTTCAATACTGAATCCAGCCGCCACATGTCGGAATATACGCCGTACTTCCGGAAGAGGCCGGAACTCATCGATAAATTTTTACTGGGGGAGTCGAAGCATTTTTCCTTCGCGGGCAGAGTCAAAGAGAAACAGGAACAGGACGCCGAACTGCAAAAAATGCTGGCTTCAAATGAAAAATTCCCGTTAAAACACAGCGGCGAGTATGGTTCAGGTATCATCCGCGCGCTGGAAACAGGCATCCCTCTCCGGATTAACTGCAATGTTAAAAATAACGGCTTGATCACCAATCTTCCCGACGGCTGCTGCGTGGAAGTGCCGAGTCTGGTGGACAAAGAAGGCATCCATCCCTGCTATGTCGGGGATTTGCCGGCGCAATTGGCCGCCCTTAACCGCACGGAAGTCAATGTGCATGAACTGGCGGTACGCGGAATCGTCGAAAAAGATAAAAACAAAATCTTCCAGGCCATTCTGCTCGACCCGCTGACCAGTGCCATGCTGACCATCGAAGAAACCCGGAAGATGGTTGATGAAATCTTCGCCGCTTCCCAGCAATATCTGTCCGATTACAAATAGTCTGGGTCAGATCTGAACATTAGGAGATTCTAAAATAATCTTAGTTCCGAGTATATAATGCTGCGATTAAACTCTCCCTTTCGAGAAAGGCCTAGTCCCGGAGGTACGAACGGAAGAGATTAAGAGGGATTTATTTTTCAATCTAAGAATTGTAGTTCCTTAAATAAGGAGAACAAATGCCAATCGTAAATACGCTATCGAAGAAACCCTCTGCCGTCCAGGTCATCGACCTTAACGGCGAATGGACTTTGCGCCAGTCCGGCAAGAAAGAAGTGATCAAAGCCGTGGTGCCCGGCACCGTGCATACAGATTTGCTGGCGGCGGGTAAAATCCCCGACCCTTATTATCAGGACAACGAGGACCGCGTCCAATGGATCGGAGAAGCCGACTGGCTTTACAAGCGGACGTTTAGCGTGCCCAAAGAATATTTGTTTAACGAGCAGGTTCTCCTGCACTGTGAAGGGCTTGATACCCTGGCTACCATATGGATTAACTCTCAGGAAATCGCCCGCACGGACAATATGTTCCGGACTTACGAATTCGACGTGAAGAATATTCTCAAACCGGGCGTAAATACCATTGAAATCCAATTTGATTCCACCATTCCTTACATCAAACAGCAGCAGGAGCAGCACCCGATACCCTTGCGGGACCCGCCGCACGGCGTTTCGGGGGCCAACTGGGTCCGGAAGGAACAATGTAACTACGGGTGGGATTGGGGGCCCTGTCTTTTAACCTGCGGCATCTGGCGGCCTATCAAGCTTGTCGCAGGAAAGCGAATGAAGTTCGCCGATGTCATCATCGGACAAAAGCATTTGAAAGACGGCAGCGTCGCCCTCGATATTAAAACGGAACTGACCGCCGTAAAGCCGGCCATTCCTGCCGGCGCTTCTGTTACCGTTTCCCTGGGACAAAATACGGTGGTCAAAGGCAATATCGCCTTTATGGACGGCCTGGGTAATATCCGGTTGAACATCCCCAAACCCGAACTCTGGTGGCCGAACGGTATGGGGAAACAGCCGCTTTATACGGTAGCCATCAACCTGGTAAGTAAGGAAGGCACGCTTTTGGATAATGTCACGCAGCGTATAGGCTTGCGCACACTCCACATTCAGCGCAAACCGGATAAATGGGGCGAATCCTTCCAGTTTGCCGTCAATGACGTCCCGTTCTTCGCCAAAGGCGCCTGCTGGATCCCCGCCGATACATTCGCCCCGCATCTCAAACCGGAAGATTACAGGAATTTGATTCAAAGTTCCGCTGACGCCAACATGAACATGCTGCGCGTTTGGGGCGGCGGTTTCTATGAGGATGATATTTTCTACGACTTGTGCGACGAACTCGGTATCTGCGTCTGGCAGGATTTCATGTTCGCCTGCGCCACCTATCCCGCTTTTGACGCGTCGTTTATGGATAATATCCGCGCTGAAGCGGAAGATAACGTCCGCCGCCTGCGCCATCATCCCTCCATCGCCCTCTGGTGCGGCAATAACGAAATGGAGCAGGGCTGGGTCGGCNNCAGATGAGCTGGGAAGATTACGGCAAAATCTTCGATAAACTCCTCCCCGAAATCACCGCCAAACTGGACCCCGAACGCGATTACTGGCCGTGCAGCCCCTATTCCCCCCAGGGCGACAGGAATGATTTCAACAACCCGCAGTGGGGCGACGCCCACCTCTGGGATGTCTGGCACGGCAAGAAGCCGTTTGAATGGTACCGCACCGCGCAGCACCGTTTTTGCAGCGAATTCGGCTTCCAGTCTTTCCCCGAACCGAAAACCGTTTACGGCTACACCGCGCCGCAGGACCGCAATATCACCAGTTACGTGATGGAACACCACCAGCGCAGCGGCATCGGCAATACCACCATCATGACCTATCTGTTGGACTGGTTTCGGCTGCCCGATGAATTCGAAAACACGCTCTGGTTGAGTCAGATCCTGCAGGGTATGGCCATGAAATATGCCGTCGAGCACTGGCGGCGGAACATGCCCCGCACCATGGGCACACTCTATTGGCAGCTCAACGACTGCTGGCCGGTCGCCAGCTGGTCTTCGATCGATTATCATCACCGATGGAAAGCGCTGCATTATAAGGCCAAAGAGTTCTATTCTCCGCTGCTGGTCTCCGGCGTGGAAAACACGGAGAAAGGCACGGTGGAAATATACGTCAACAGCGACTTGATGGAAACAGTTAACGGTGAATTATCCTGGACCGTCACCGATGTTCAGGGTAAGACCGTTTCCAAAGGCAAAGAAAAGGCGGAAATCAAACGCGGCAGCCGCCGGGTCAGTGTTCTGAACCTGGCCAAAGATATCAAACAATACGGCGTCCGCAGCCTGATGGTCTGGCTCGAACTCTCGGTCAAAGGCCGGACCGTTTCCACCAACTTTGTTACTTTTGCCCGTCCCAAGCACCTCGAACTTTGCAACCCGGATATCAAAACGGAAATCGGTCAGGCAGGCGGGAATATTGTCGTCACGCTGACCGCGAAGTCGCCGGCACTCTGGACATGGCTCGAACTGACGGATACAGACGCCCGTTTCTCGGAGAATTTCTTCCACCTGCGGCCGGAAAAACCCGCTAAAATTATGATAATTTCTCCGGATCCGTTAACACCGGCACAAATCAAGAGAAATCTGCGCGTTCGCAGTCTGTTTGACACTTACAAATAATTTGAATCTATGAGGAGGCTGTAATTCAATGGGTTTTCGAAAGGATTTTGTTTGGGGCGTCGCCACAGCGGCGTATCAAATCGAGGGCGCGGCCTACGAAGACGGCAAAGGGCTCTCGGATTGGGATACGTTTTGTAAGAAAGAAGGCAATGTCTGGAACGGGCAATCCGGCGACGTAGCCTGCGACCATTATCACCGTTATCAGGACGACATCGATGCCATGAAACAGATCGGCGTCACCGGTTACCGGATGTCCATTTCCTGGTCCCGGGTCATCCCCGACGGCACCGGCGCCGTCAACCCGAAAGGGCTGGCTTTTTACGATAAACTGGTGGACAAATTGTTGGAAGCGGGCATCACGCCCTATGTCACTATTTTCCACTGGGATTATCCTTACGAACTTTTTTGCCGCGGCGGCTGGCTGAATCCTGATAGTTCCGACTGGTTCGCCGAATACTCCAGGCTGATGGTTGAAAAACTTTCCGACCGGGTTACGAACTGGATGACCATCAACGAACCGCAGGTTTTCATCAACCACGGGCACCAGGCAGGTACCCACGCGCCGGGCTTGCAGCTGCCGTTCCCGGATGTCCTGAGGGCCACCCACAATACGCTGCTGGCGCACGGCAAAGCAGTACAGGCAATACGCGCTTATTCCAAGTCAAAATGCCGGGTCGGTTTGGCCCCGGTCGGTGTCGCCTGCATTCCGGCTACTGATTCTGCGGAAGATATCGCCGCCGCTAAAAAAGCCATGTTTTCTATCGGTAGCATGAACATCTGGAACAGCAGTTCGGTCAATAAGGATGTCAAGGGCAACGCCGTGGTCATCAAAGACATCTGGAACAATACCTGGTGGATGGACCCGATGTTCCTGGGTAAATATCCGGAAGACGGCCTGAAATTTTACGGCAGCGATGTCCCGAAAATCCGCGAAAAGGATATGTCAATTATTCATCAGCCCCTGGATTTCTTCGGGGCCAATATTTACCGTGGTGAAACGGTCCGCGCCGGTAAAGAAGGCAAACCGGAATATGTCAAAGACCCGGACGGGCACCCGCTCACCGCCTATCATTGGGGAGTTGCCCCGTCAGCCCTTTACTGGGGGCCGAAGAACTTCTACGAGCGCTATAAACTGCCGATTTACATGACCGAAAACGGCATGTCTAATGTCGACTGGGTGGCGCTGGACGGCAAAGTCCACGACCCGCAGCGCATCGACTTCCTCCATCGCTACTTATTGCAGCTGCGCAAAGCTGTCGACGACGGTGTCGACATCCGTGGCTATTTCCAATGGTCGCTGCTGGATAACTTCGAATGGTCCAGCGGCTTCCGCGAGCGCTTCGGCATCGTCTACACCGATTACCAGACGCAGAAGAGGATACTCAAAGATTCCGCCTTGTGGTACAAAGAAGTAATTAAATCCAACGGGGCGAACCTGTAAAATCTGCCTGTTAGCTAACAACAGAGGGGTGGGCAATCAAGATTGCCCACCCCTTTTCTTACCTGCTCTTATTTATTAAATAATTATTTACAGTTCGCCAGCACGCTGTTAATCATGCCGTTATGATAATACTCGACCCTCTTATCTATTTCGGTGTAATCGATTTTACCTGTTTTGATAAAGTTTTGCACGGTTTTGTAATCGGGAAGGGCGGCTCGCCCTCCCAGCCTGGTGCATTTGATCGCCGAAACAGCACTGGAGAATTTAGCGGCTTTTTCCGCATCCCAGCACTTTAATAACCCGAAAATAAAAGCGCCGTGGAACACATCCCCGGCCCCGGTGGTATCCACTACCGTTATATTTTTAAACGCCGGGATTTCGAAGTATTTGTCACCGTCAATGCCCACCACGCCCTTTGCGCCCAGTGTGAATACTACCATTTTCGGACCGCGTTTCTGCACCTTTTTGCAGTTCTTTTCGTAGTTTTCGTCTTTGAAAAGGCCGTTATAATAATGCCGGGACCCTACAAAAATATCGATCAGTCCGGTGTTCGCTTCGGTTGTCTCCTCAAAATAGCCGGCATCGTCAACGACGGGGATGCCTTTTTCCCGCGCCCATTTGGCCGCCTGCACCGAGGCTTCACCCATCGGCCCCAGATGAATGTATTTAGCCGTGCCGATATAATCTTTGTCAATTTCTTTTTGAGTGGGCTGCCTTCTGGTGCCGCCTTTGGCGATAAAACTGCGTTCCATCGTCGCAAGCTCGGCGACGCAGATACAGAATGAGGTTGCGNNCTCCGGCTTCTTTCAGCAGATGGGATGTATCGATATCATGGCGTTTGAAATCATCGATGCAGAACTGTCCGTTGGCATCGTCCCCGACAATTCCCACGATGCCGCATTTGGCGCCCAGGCGCGCGGCCGCAACCAGTGCGCTGCCGACATTGCCGCCGCCCTGCCAACTGTATTCCTTGAGCTGTGCGAAACCGCCCCTCTCCGGCATTTTCTCCATCAGCGTATTAAAATCCATGACCGGGTTTTCTATTCNNNNAACTTGTTGCGCAGATATTCCTGCACCATCTTTTTCTGATAATCCCAGAGTCCGAACAGATTATCCTTTCTGTCTTTGACCTGCTGATAATCCTTGGTCGTGGCATAGAACAAGGCGAAGTATTCGGTCGCCAGATTCAGCTTGTTAATACCCAGTTTGAAGGACTGCTTGAGCTGGTCTTCCGGGATACCGGTGCCGCCGTGTAAAACCAGCGGGGTATCGAGGGCTTTGTTGATTTCCTGCAGCCGTTTCATCGCTAAATGCGGGGTCTCCACATAATAACCGTGGGCGCTGCCGATGGCGATTGCCAACGCGTCTGCTTTGGTTTTATTGATAAAATCAACCGCCTGGTCGACAGTGGTATACAGGTCTTCGTTGGCGAAATCGCCCTTATTGGCGGCAATGCCGACCCGGCCCAGTTCCGCTTCAACATCTACATCCATGGAATGTGCCGCTTTGACGATTTCGCAAGTGCCTTTAACATTTTCTTCATAAGGCAGTTTTGAACCGTCGAACATTACTGACGTAAAACCGGCTTTGATCGCCCTCATTATCGTCTCATAAGACTGGCAGTGGTCCTGGTGCAGCGCAACCGGGATTTTGGCTTTTTTGGCTTCTGCGATAGTCGCCGCGGCAAAAGCCTCATGGCTCATGTATTTGCTCATCTCGGGATACAGCATGATGATCACCGGCATGTTCAATTCCTGTCCGACTTCGATCACCCATTCGATGCTGTCATAGCTGTAGCAGTCAAAGGCCAGCGCGGCCGATTTCTTCGCGTCTACTTCTTTCAATATTGAGGTCATTTTGACTAAAGGCATGATTTATCTCCCTTAACGTTAATATTATGGTCTATACAAAATCGCGTTCGATATTGCCGATATACTTGCAGGCTTCATCCAGCACCGGAATAAATTTCCCGTGGATTCCGGCGACATGATGTACATAGGGGCCGCAAACCAGCTTCCGTTCCCACTTCGGCCAGTCATCGGTTTCAATCCAGATATAGTTGCCTTCGGTACTCGGCCCGTCGGTTCCGACCGCCTGACCGGCGAATAATGAATATTTGCCGCCGATTGCATCAAACCGGGCAATCGTGACATCGCCGCCCTTTAATTCCCATTGGCCGTGGCATTCTATCATCACGCGCTTTTTGGGGTCTTTGGCCAGGGATTTAGGGAAGGGGCCGCAGTGCCAGAGCAGTTCGGCGTTGTCATTGGTGGGATGGCGGACCGTGACATCGGCCAGGAAATTCGGACTTTCGCCGCGGGCTGCCGCCGAAAGTATTGCCGAGGTAATGGCGCCGTGGACATCGGTTTCACAGGCCATCGGTAATCCTTTTTCAGAAAGGTCTCCAAAGATAAAACATGGGGACATGCCAAGATTCGTGCGGAATTCTGACCAGCATTCACTGGCAAACGCCTTGATGCCGTAGGTTTTCGCAAGTTCCATCACCGCCAATTCGAGGGCGGCCATTTTGTCGAGGTCTTCCGGTTTAATCGTGCTGCAGTTAATCGATTCGGTCGTTTCGCTGACGATATGCTTGATTGCGTCTTTTTTACTGCCGTAAATTTTGTTATATACCGACATGATTTCAGCAGCGTTGATCGGCACCACTTCCACGTTGAACTTTTCCAGCAGTTCGTCTTCGTTGACGATGACGCTGTGGAATTGCCGCGGGCGGAGGGCAATCTGTCCCACGCGCATGCCGTTAAAGTCTTTCATGATAGTGACTACGCGGACAAATTTTTCGATTTCTTCTTTCAGTAAAGGCGAATCCAGCCAGCAGTTCTCGATATACGTGAATGGAACGTGATATCTTAATAATGCCTTGCCGCTGGCGAAAAGGCCGCATTGCACATCGGTGGTGCGCCAGGCGTAATTCGGCGGGGGCGCATCGTCGCGCGGGCCCCACAGCAGGAACGGTTTGCCCATCGCTTTCCCGAGTTTGCCGACCACTTCTTCCTGGCCGAAGTTGCAATGCGGGATAAAGACCGCATCCACGCCTTCTTTGCGGAAATAAGCTTCGATTTTGGCCACGTCTTCTGTCTCGAAGAACATGCCTTCTTTATTCAGCCACTCCAGGTCGACGATTTTGACATCATGGATACTGCCGAAGATTTCCTTCAGTTTGGCCATGATTTTTACTTTGTTTTTAAACGCTTCTTTCGGGTCCGGGAATTTATCGCGTCTCACGGGCGCAATGCCGATGGTTACCTTGTAATCACGAAACTTTTCCAAGTCTGCTCTCCTGTCAATCAATTAAACGATTTTAATTTCCTCTTCCTTGGTCATCTTGTAGAAATAGATATCGTTGCAATAGGTTCTTTCCGGTAAGACTACCATGCAATTGACGAAATCGTTCTTTTCAGCGAAGGGCGCGCAATGCCAGACACCCGGGCGTAAAACCACAAGGGTTCCTTTCGGCACGCGGAAGACTTCGATTTTATCCAGCGGCACGGCCTGGGGCGGCGTGGCGGGAGCCACATGCATCAGGATGTCGCCGTCCAGCGGCATACAGGCTTCGCCGGTATGGTTGTGGCATTCCATCGCATCGATAACATTCGCTCTTTTCTGCACGCGGGTGATGGAAAATGCAGCTTCGCCGATTTGGCCCAGACTTAAAATCGCCATATCGCGGTAAAACTCCACCGGGCCGAATCCCAGCTTCGGGCCGCTCGGTTCCGTCATGTTGGCAAAAGAGCCGTACATGTGAAAAGCTTCGACAGTTAGTTTCTTGACCGTTACTTTTTTAGCAGTTACTTTTTTGTCCATACTCGTAATTTTACCTCAAAATATTAGATTTTTTGCCTGTTTTTACAAGGCTTCAGACGCTTGCTATTGGTAAGTATAGCATACCGCATTCTAAAAAATAAAATTGCAGAATCAGCCGATTGGATTCTTTTTAAGCTGTTTTTCTCTGCAAAAAGTGAAGATATGCGAAGATAGGTTCAGGTAAATTACTGCATCATTTTTCTCAGTTTTATTAACGCATTATGGTCGGCCAGCACATAAATCTGGTCACCTGTTTCGAGCACAAAATCTTCACCTTTATTGGGAAATGATTCCCCGCCGCGATTTATCAGCAGCAGCGGCGCAATCTGTTCGATAGCCCTGTTATTCAATCCTTCTTTGGTGATGGTAAATTCCGCGATATTTTTCCCGCCGAACCGGCCCGGCAGAAACGCTCCAACGATTTCATTAGAAGCTGTCGCCGTCGCCAGGATGTTCCCGATGATATCCGAAGGCGCGATGACCACATCCGCCTTGGCCGCTTTGGCGCCTTCTCTCAGTTCCCGCTCGTTAATAATCGTTATCGCCCGTATTTTTGGATTCAACTGCTTCGCCACCATGATACTGAGCATATTATCGCCGTCGTCGTCATAAGTCGCCACCAGCGAACCGGCGCGTTCGATGCCGGCTTTTTTCAGGGCGTCATAAACCAGGTTTATCGGCGAGGACATCGCCGTAATACCGTTGTTTCTGGCGATTTCCACTTGTTCCTCATCCTTCGCCACCACCACATATTCCATACCCATGTCTTTCAGTTTTTCCGCCACATATTTTCCCAGAAAGCTGTATCCCATTATAATTATATGATTGCTCATCGTATTGACCCGCACTGTATCTAAACGGCTCATAAAAAACTCCTTTTTGGTTACGGTCGAAATCAGGGTTTGCAGTAATGATGCGGCCGAACCGACGCTGGCAACAATAATGATAATCAGCAGTATTTTTTCCGGGTTGGGCATCGTGACGATATTCGGGGAATATAGGCCGATGGTAGTTACCGTCGAGACTGAACCCAGCAGGGCAGTCAGCCAGTCCAGCCCCTGAAAATGGTGAAATACCGCCGCGCCGACGAAAAACATCAGTGCGATAATTAACAACTGGACCCAGACACGCTTTAAAACAACATACGGCCCGGATGCCACCAACAGGATGATTCTTTCAAGTACCCGGAATATTTTTCTCACAATGCGCTACATCAACTTAACCATATCGCTGTCTATATCATAACATCGTTATGTAATCATTGTGAGCTAATGCTAGAATAATAGGATAATGATGAAAATAATCCGCGACCGGGCACGGAAATTGTTATCCGGCCTGAAGTCGTTCTGGCATAATCTGAGTCATCCCGCACCCGAAGGGCGTATCGATGTCAATTACCTGCTGAAATGGCTGGTATTGGGCGCGATTATCGGCGTCGGGGCAGGGTTGGCCGCAATCGCCTTCCACCGCTGCATCGAGTTAGTCACCGGCTGGACGTTGGGCAATATCGCCGGCTTCAAACCCCCGCAGCCGCTGGGCGAAGGTCAGGATATTATCTCCGCAATTACTCACCGGTGGGCAATTCCGATAATCACCGCGTTGGGCGGATTGTTGGCGGGATTTGTCGTGTATAAACTGGCGCCGGAGGCTGAAGGCCATGGCACCGATTCCGCCATCGACGCCTACCACAATAAGAACGGAAATATCCGCTGGCGTATCCCCTATGTGAAATTTGTCGCCTCGACCATTACCCTGGGCACCGGCGGCAGCGCCGGCCCTGAAGGTCCGGCCTCACAGATGGGCGCCGGTTTCGGTTCTTTCATTGCCCAAATCGCCCACCTTTCCGTTGAAGACCGCCGCATTGCCGTGGCCGCCGGCATGGGGGCGGGTATTGCCGCCATCTTTAAAGCGCCTCTCGGCGGCGGCATCCTGGCGGCGGAAATATTATACCTTCAAGGCATGGAAAGCGAAGTCCTGATACCGGCATTTATTTCCTCGATGATTGCCTATGTGGTCTATGCTTCTGTCCAGGGATTTACCCCGATTTTCGGCACAGGACTGAACATTTCCTTCAACGACCCTATCAGTCTGGTCTATTACGCTGTTCTGGGTATCAGTTGCGGCCTTATTGGCATTCTCACCACCCGGACTTTCACCTTCGTAAAGGATATTTTTCACAAATGGCGCTTCCCCCGCATCCTGAAACCGGCTGTCGGCGGATTGATGACCGGAATTGTCGCCCTCTGGCTGCCGCAGGTGCTCGGCGTGGGATACGGCTGGATGCAGCTCGCCATGACACCCGGCGCTATCGGCATCGGCCTGGCACTGTTGGCCGTGCTCGTTTTCGCCAAAATTGTGGCCACCGCATTAACCGTCGAATCCGGCGGTTCTGGCGGCGTCTTTGCTCCCGGCATCGTCATTGGCGGCTTGCTGGGCGCGGTGCTTTGGGGATTGATGCGCAATATTCCGGGCATGCCCTCTTTGGCCTCTTTCGTCATCGTCGGGATGATGGCATTTTTAGGCTCTGTCGGCCATGTTCCACTGGCCGTGATGGTAATGATTGCCGAGATTACCGGCAGCTACCAGTTGCTCGCACCGGCCATGATTGCCGTCGGCCTGGCCTATGTCATCATTGGCAACAACACGATGTACAAGAGCCAGGTGCTTTCCCCGGCCGAATCACCGGCGCACCGGGACAAATATGCCTACCCCCTGCTGAACCGGATGCTGGTGAAAGAAGCGATGCGCACCAAAGTCCTGACGCTCTCTCCCGAAGCCACGGTCGCGGATGCAGCGGGCATGATGCAGATTAACGGCATCAAAGGCATCCCGATAATCGATAATAAGGGTAATCTGACCGGCATCGTCGCCAATATCGATGTGATGAAAACTCCGCGAGACCAGTGGCCGTTAACCGGTGTCAAAGATATCATGTCCACCGAGCTGGCCGTGATCCATACCGAAGACCCGCTGGACTATGCTATGAATTATATGCGCCAGCGCAATATCGGCCGTTTGCCGGTGGTGGAAGATAAAAACCCGAAAAAACTCATTGGGATTATCACCACGAGCGATATCGTCGCCGCTTACATGGATTCACAAAATTCATTCAAACCGCGGAAAGATACATCCGCATAATAATCCTTATTGACAAAATTGAATCAAATGTCATACAATAATCAAATTCCATGATAAGGAAATAAACAACTATATGTCCTCATTTGATTGCAATTGCCGTAACTTCAGAAGCTCCAGACAACCCGTTGACCGCGGGCAGGGCTTTGCGTTGCTATTTTTCGAGGTAACCGATATTAAATAATTCATAACCAATAATCAAGGACAAAGCTAAGCCCGCGAGAAATATATCCCGGGCTTTTTTATTTTCATAAATAAGGAGAACAATGCGAACAAGATTCAGACGCAGCCCAAAAACATATTCGATCATTCAAATGTATTAAAAATAAAAATAAAGGAAATCAAAAATGAACCATTTTATTAACTTCAAAGATTTCACCCCTGATTATCTGGAAAATATCATCGACCAGGCTTTGGAAATGAAACGATACCCATCGCAATGCGCCAAGGTTCTGGAAAGTAAAAACCTCTATATGCTTTTTCAGAAAACCTCCACCCGCACCGCGCTTTCATTCGCATTCGGCATGACCGCCCTGGGCGGCCAATACCTTATCCAGAACTGGCAGGACAGCAACTTTTCCATTGCCGAAATTCAGGATGAAGTCCGCTACGTTTCGCGCCAGGCGGATGTCATCATGGCCCGGCTTAAAACCAACGAAGACATCAATTTGATGGCGCAGTATTCTTACGTACCGGTGATTAACGGCTGCTGTAATATGTATCACCCTTCGCAGGCAATCGCGGATTTAGTCACCATCAAAGAGCTGTTTGGCACTCTGAAAATTAAACTCCTGTACATCGGCGTGAAAAACAATGTTTTGAATTCTTTGGTAGATTCCTTGCCGAAACTCGGCGGCGAGGTTTTTGCCGTCACGCCGGTGGTGAATGCACCGTCCGTGGACAAAGAACTCGGCACAGCAGCATTGAAAACCGGTAAATATCATGAAATCGGCAGCGGGCATCCGACATTAACCGGCGTCAGGAAACTCATACGGGAAGTTGATGTGGTTTACACCGATACCTGGGTGGATATGGAGTTTATCAGCGATAACTCCTGTTCCGGAATGAAAGAAGATCGATTGAAAAAGATGCTGCCGTTCCAGATTAATGCTGAACTACTTCATGGCAGCAAAGCGGTGGTGATGCATGATATGCCGATCCACGCCGGTTCCGAAATCAGCCGCGATGTAGTAGAAACTCACCTTAAAACGATTCTGCAGCAGGCGGACAACCGCAAATACGCCGCTCAAAGTATTTTGTTTAATTTATTGAAATAAACCGGGAATATGGGGAATAATTGTGGTTCTTCCGTAGGGGCGGGTTTCGAACCTTGAGTCCTTTAAGGACGAAATACTTTCCGAAGGTACTCAACCGAAGGTTGATGTACAACCGCAGTTGAAATGTAAGCCCGCCCGGTCGTTGTGCATATTTATTGTAGCTATTGTGGTTTAATAAAACGGACACCTCAAGAAGAGTCAGGTAAAATGAAGAAAAAGAGGTGTTCAATTGACCGATAAAAAGAGGAGAACATACACTGCAGAGTTTAAAAGGGAAGCGGTGGACCTGGTTGTAAAGCAGGGATATACGAATGCCGAAGCCGCCAGGAATCTGGGTATCCATGGCAACATGTTGGGCCGGTGGCGCCGGGAGCAGTTCAAAGGACCGCAAAATGCTTTCCCTGGTAGTGGGCATCAGTCGGAAGAATTAGAGGAATTGAATCGACTTCGTGAAGAAAACCGGAAGTTGAAGCTGGAAAGGGAAATACTAAAAAAAGCGGCGGTATTCTTTGCCAAGGAGTCCGGGTAAGATATGTATTCATTTATCACTACAGGTATCAATACCCGGTCAGGATAAGCTGCCATGTCTTGGAAGTTAGCCATAGTGGTTATTATGAATTTCTGACGAGGCGGGGGGATAGACTGAGACAGGCGGACCTGATTGCCCGTATCAGGGAGGTCCACCGGAAGTCACGTTATACCTATGGCAGTCGGCGTATCATGCAACAGTTACGCAAGAACGGCATGATGATAGGGAGGTATCGTGTACGCCGGCT
>PMCB01000069.1:24284-24460 GCA_003153955.1 Dehalococcoidia bacterium
ATCAAAACGATGGAAGGCTGGTTATACCTGGCAGTAGTCATGGATTTATATTCACGCAAAATAGTGGGATGGGCATTAGCAAGAAACATGGCAGTCGAAATGGTAAAAAGCGCTCTGATGATGGCGATAGGACGCAGGAAACCGGGAAATGGTTTAATTCACCATTCAGACCGGGG
>PMCB01000129.1:0-158 GCA_003153955.1 Dehalococcoidia bacterium
CTACTTCTAATTATTATTGTAGCACTGAAAAGCGCAGATGCAAGCTAAATTCTTAATTTTGTTGCAGAAAAAATTAAAGCCGCAATAATCCCGGCCGCCGGAATCGTCAGAACCCAGGCTACCACGATATTGAGCGTGACGCTCCAGCGCACGGCCGA
>PMCB01000129.1:188-18852 GCA_003153955.1 Dehalococcoidia bacterium
GGCGCAGAAACCGTCAATCGGGGCCAATCTGGTGATTTTTTGTCCCATCGTCTTGATAATCCGCCAGCCGCCGCTCATCGTGCCGATTGCAATCGCGGTGTGGGCAGCCAGCACAACCCATAAAGGAATTTTAAAAGTTGAAATTACCCCGCCGGCTACCAGTAAACTGGTGATAATCCCCATTGTCTTCTGGGCATCATTGCCGCCGTGACCCAGACTGTAGGCCGCCGCGGAAAAAAGCTGGGTTACTTTCGACCACTTGTTGACCGAAGCCAGACTTTGCTTCCGGATTAGCCATGATACGATTACCTTAAAAACGTACCCTAAAATAATCCCGATAATTGGCGCCAGGGCAATAAATATCAGCGTTTTTGTCCAGCCGCCAAGGATAAGCACGCCGAAACCGGCATGTGCAATCGCGGCGCCGGCATAACCGCCGATCAGGGCATGGGAAGAACTGCTGGGTATCCCGAAATACCAGGTGATCATATTCCAGCATATGGCGCCAATCAGTCCCGCAAAAATAACAGTCGGTGTCACGGTGGTGATATCAATCATTCCTTTCCCGATAGTGGCGGCGACGGTCGTGCCGAAAATCAGGAACGCGACAAAATTAAAAAAGGCCGCCCAGATGACAGCCTGCTTCGGGGATAGAACACGGGTGGAAACAATCGTGGAAACCGAATTTGCGGCATCGTGCATGCCGTTAGTAAAATCAAAAATCAGCGCAATCGCGATGATAATGATGATAAATATCATGGTTCCGGACACTAACAGGCCTCCGGCGGGGTTGAATAGAGCGGGAGCGGACTAATTGGTAAAAACGCCTGCATCAATTGACCTCTCTGGAAAATAAAAATGTCCTTCGGACAGGACATTTCAAAGGAAACGTTGATTTCTCTGGGGTATCAGATATAACGGGCTCTAATTTGAAGACAGGGGTAAGAGATAAACTCATTTCTCTCAATATGCTCACAATAAAATCACCAGGATTTATTTGCGGTCAGGAATATTTAAGAGCCACTCCTTCCAGAACATTTGCGACATCTTCACATCTGTCTGTGACAGTTTCCATGTGTTCGTAAATTTCGCGCCATTTTATGATCAGTTTGACATCGGTGTTGTTGGCGAATAACTCGACCAGCGCCGAACGATAGATCCGGTCCGCCACATTTTCCATGCGGTTGACTTCAACACAGTGCTTGAGCATTTGCGCCTGGTCGATATGCTTGGTCAACTGGGCCACGGCTTTTTGCATTTCAATCGTGGTCTCGCCGATAACCTTGGCCAGTTCCTTCGCCCGCTGCGTGGGTTGTTCTATATTATAAAGCAGCATGAAATCGGCGGCTGAATGAATAAAGTCTGTGACGTCATCCAGTGATTGGGCTAAGAGGGTAATATCCTCACGGTCGAACGGGGTGACGAAAGTGCGGTGCAGTTCGGTGGCAATTTGATGGGTGATATTATCGCCTTTATGCTCCAAGTCGGCAATTACGGCGACCCGGTCTTCGATGTTGTCCCATTTTTCTAAAAGTTCTTCCAGTTTTTGGGCAACATCGACGGCATTCTGGGCGCTTTCCTCGAATAGTTTGAAAAATTTACCTTCTTTGGGCATCAGAGAAAAATTTGGCATTTATCTGCTCGCTGTTTTCTATTCAACGATAATGGGTGCAACAGCTTTCCGGTATCAAAATAAAAGAACGGCGCGTTTATCCGGAAAAACCGAAGGCACACATTTTCTCTGATATTATACCGTATAAGAGGTAGATTGCGCTATAAAAATTTTATCGGATTTCCGCTTCAACAGGGACACCCGCGGGAACTGCGCAATAACCCTTGCCGATCTTGTCAGCGACTTTGCGGAAATGGTATCCATAAGCCGCCAGGAACAAAGACAACGGGAAGAATTTCGGCCGTTTCACCAGCACAGTCAGCATGAATTTCCAGAACTGGGCCCGGCCTTTGTCTACCACGCCCAGAATCCATATCGAGTTAAAAAGGCCGGCAACGTGGGACCATTTCAATTTGTCGATACTGACTTCATAATGGGGGTGAAATTCTTTGAGGAAAGTGGTGATTCTCTCATAATATGCTTTGGGGGCATAAATTGTGTGCAGGATATGTTGATATCCGTCGATTAACGTTTCCTTTTTCATTTTCGGAACAAAATTCATACTGCAATCGGTATTATCTCCGGTGAAACCTTCGATGATGCGGTCTTCTTTCTTCAACCGTTCGTAAAGCCGGGTGCCGCGCGGGGCATTCAGCAGGCCGACCATGGCAGTCACGATCCCGCTCTTCTGGATGAAATCGATCTGCTTTTTGAAAATAGAAGCGGGGTCATTGTCAAAACCGACGATGAATCCGCCCTGAACTTCCATCCCGAAATTTTGAATCCTTTTTATTGAGGCGATCAGGTCGCGGTTTTCATTCTGCGATTTGTTGCATTCCACAAGGCTTTCTTCGTTTGGCGTTTCAATACCGACGAATACGCGGTCAAAACCGGCTTTTACCATCATGCGCATCAATTCATCGTCATCAGCCATGTTAATGGATGCTTCGGTGAAAAGGGACGGCGCACCTCTTTTAGTTTTACGCCATTCGATGATCGCCGGCAGGATTTCTTCTTTCAGTTTCTTTTTATTAGCGATAAAATTGTCGTCAACGATAAAAACGCTGCCCCGCCAGTTACGGTTATAAAGCGCGTCCAGTTCTCTGATGATCTGGTCTTTGGTTTTAGTCCTCGGCCGGTGCCCGTTCATGGTTACAATGTTGCAGAATTCACAATCGAAAGGACAACCGCGTGAGTATTGGATACTCATCGAGGAATATTTGTTCATCTTGATCAGCGACCAGTCCGGCACCGGCGTTTCGGTAATCGAAGGGCGTTCCGGTGAAGAATAGATATGCTTGAGGGTGCCCTGCGCCATGTCTGCCAGGAATTGAGGGATGGTGATTTCACCCTCATTCAGTACCAGATAATCTACGGAGTCAAACTCTTCCGGTTCCGAACTGACCAGCGGGCCGCCGGCCACCACTTTTTTCCCTAATGCGTGACAAAGCTCAATCGTCGCATGCATCGATTCCCGGTGTACAATCATGGCGCTGATAAATATGTAATCCGCCCATAAAATATCTTTTTCTTTGAGCTTTTCTACGCTCATATCTACCAGTTTCTTTTCCCAGGCAGCAGGCACCATGGCGGCCACTGTGGCTAGGCCAAGCGGAGGTAAAGCCGCTTTTTTGTTGATCATTTTCAGGGCATGCTTAAAGCTCCAAAAGGTATCGGGATAATCGGGGGATATTAATAATATTTTCACACTCGTCTCCTGACGACGGTCGTGTTGACTGGTCAACATAATCATCTTTGACTTCTACTGTAAGTATAACCCCTTTATCCGGGGCTGTCTATTACAAATGTGTAACAAAATTTATTTTTCAGCCTCATTTACTCTTCATTCGCGCAAGGAGCCATTTCGCCCACGGTTGAATGCCCTCTTCGGTGGTGCAGGAGACCTTGAAGAGTTCAACTTTGGGGTTGATGGTCTTCACGGTTTTGGTAAAACCGTCCACATCGAACTTGACATAAGGCAATAAATCGATTTTATTCAGGACAATCGCGTCCACGGTATTGAACATCAGCGGGTATTTATAGGGTTTATCGTCGCCCTCCGGCACGCTGGCAATCAGGACTTTCAGGTCTTCCCCGATGCTGAATTCCGCCGGGCAAACCAGGTTGCCGACGTTTTCGATCAGCATCAGGTCGATATCCGGCAGCGGCAAATTATTCAGGGCATTCTGTATCTGAAATGACTCCAGATGGCATTCGCCGCCGGTATTGATTTGCACCACGGGGATACCTTCTTTGGCGACGGTTTCCGCGTCGATGCTGGAGGCGATATCCCCTTCGATGACACCGATTCTGGTCTTGTTTTTCAGCGCCCGGATGGTTTGCAGCACCACGCTGGTCTTACCGGCGCCGGGAGAGGCCATAATGTTCACGGCGAAAACCTCGTGTTTGGCCATCAGTTCGCGGTTTTTAGCGGCAATCTGGTCGTTTGCCCCGAGGATGTTTTTCAAAATCTTGATTTCCATTATTCCACCTCGATACTTTCCACAAACAGTTCTTTACCGGAGATAACATCAATTATCTTACCCTGACAATTCGGGCATGTCCAGTCGAATTCCGGCAGGGTAAATGTCTGCCCGCACTGACGGCACTTGCCTTGCGAGGGCACCGGCGTTAATGAGACCTGCGCTCCCTCTGCGATGGTGTCTTTAGTCAGGATATCCAGGTAAAACTGGACGCTGTCGCTGACAACGCCGGTCATTTCCCCGATAATCAGGTTAATTTTCGTGACCTTTTTAGCCTTGGCCTTTTTGGCCTGTTTTAACACAATCTCCAGCATACTCTGGGTAATTGATAGTTCGTGCACTTTCAGCAAATCCTCGGTAAAAGGTCGCCCACCAGCATATCCACGATGCGCGAAGAACCGAGCAGCGTTTTCATCACCACGCGGCCGGGATGTTCGGCAACGACCTCCCCGATAATCGCCGCGTCTTTGCCGTAGCGGTGCTTCCGCATCGCTTTCAGGATTTTTCCGGCGTCTTCTTTAGCCACGATCGCCACCATTTTGCCTTCGTTGGCAACATACAGCGGGTCGAAGCCGAGCATTTCGCAGGCGCCCAGCACCGCGTCTTTCACCGGGATTTTCGTTTCTTCAATCCTGATGCCGACTTTCGATTGTTCGGCCAGTTCATTCAACGTGGTGGCCAGGCCGCCGCGGGTGGGGTCGCGCAGACTGTGAATATTGCGGCCGGCTTTCAGCATATCCGCCACCATACCGGCCAGCGGGGCGCAATCGCTCTCCAAACTGGTGGCAAAGCTGAGGCCTTCGCGTTTGCTCAGTACCGCAATGCCGTGGTCGCCGATAGAGCCGCTTAAAATCACTTTATCACCGGGTTTAGCGTTGCTGCCGGAGATATTGACACCTTCGGGAATAATGCCGATGCCGGAGGTGTTGATAAAAAGCTTATCGGCCGAACCGCGGTTGACCACTTTGGTGTCCCCGGTCACGATTTTCACGCCGGCTTCATCCGCCGTCGCTTTAATGGAAGCAATCACCAGTTTCAGGTCCCGCAGCGGCAGCCCTTCTTCGATAATCAGCGCCAGGGAGAGATAAAGCGGCTGCGCGCCGGAGGTGGACAGGTCGTTGACGGTGCCGCAAACGGCCAGTTTCCCGATGTTGCCGCCGGGAAAGAAAATGGGGTTGACCACATAGCTGTCGGTGGTGAAGGCCAGCCGGTGTTTAACATCGAAAACCGCGGCATCGTCCATTTGCGCCAGCAGGGGATTGTCCAGCGCGCTGACGAAATTCTTCACAATCAGGTCGTGGGCCAGCTTGCCGCCGCTGCCGTGGGCTAACAGGATTTTCTCTTCCACACTCGTCTCCGTAGAAGTAATAACTTCCGGTTATATAATACCATTATTTTGAAAAATAGCCTTTAGTAAATTTGCTTTGCGCCGCATTATAGCTTTCGGTAGTCAATTTTTTTGTACACCCTCATACCAACCTTCTCCCCTCAAGGGAGAAGAGAATTGCTTATCACGCCCTGAATCCGCCTCAGCGGATGAGGGTCTCCTTGTGGTTCACTGACACCCCCCATTGTCATTCCTGCGAAGGCAGGAATACAGGTTCCATGCCTTTTTTATCATTCCTGTAGTAACTGGATCCCGTTTTGCAACGGGATGGAATAGCAACACATTGGAGAATAACCTGTTGTTAAAGTCCGATTCTGAGATTTCACCCTCATCATATACATTTGCTTCTATGTAATCCTACAGAAGCAGAGTATCTTCGGTCTTCTTCCCTCAAGAGCGAAGATACTTGGGATTCGTTTTGTAAAAAGTGCATTTGTATTGTAACTGTGCGGGAATTTATGAGGCTAAAAATGGTTTCTGTTACCATAACGTGAAAATTAATTACCGTTTTTGAAGCTGTTTCGTTTTTCAGGTCATTTATTGTATTTTCACGCCTACCCAATCTCATTTTTGGTTTTCCAGCAGCATTTTCAGTCATTTGAATCTAATCCGTGCCTGTCTTGGTTTTTCAGCCATGTTTTCAGATATTTGAGCGTGTCCAATCTCATCATTCATTTTCCAAATAGGCGATTGCTTTAGGGAGTTTTTCAGGTTGGCACAACGGGATGCCGGAATAGTCCTGGAAAGTACTTTCTAGAAGGGCGCGCATATGAACACGGCCGGCCCGGTTAAGATGATATTTTTGCGCAGACCATTTCACGAGCAGCCGGACGGGTTCTTTAAGGGTGCGGGTATTGGCAGTACTTTGACTGAGCATCGACTGTAGTTTGAGACGCATGATCGCCGATTCCTGAGGAACGTTCTCTTTAGTGACGATATTCCATAACTGGCTAACCTGGTCGGGAGTGAGGAGGGAGGAATAAAACCCGTGTTTACGGGCATTCTGATTACCTTTTTGGCCGCCGCGATTACATTTTTTTCTTCTTCATACCGCTAACCTCAAATTACTCCGCTGAATCCGCAAGAATAAGATAACATGTGAAAGATTAATGAGTCAAGGGGATTTTGTCACCAATTTTACGAGCCCCCTCTCTCCAAACTCTCTCCCACAAAGTGGCGAGAGGGCTAACCGGGGCGGTTTTTGGCACCAATATGAACGAGCTTTCAATGGTCAGGTTAAAGTAATGAGCGTTTTCGACGGACTTCAATGAACCTCCAGGAGATCCTTCGCTACGCTCAGGACGTGATAAATAATGTTGCGCTGCAAGGATGTTACGGAGTAATGATGTAGCAAAGTAATAAGGAAATTAGTAATGAGTTACATTCGCCCCCTCAGACGGTAACCTCAAAATGACAAATTAATATGTAATATATTAATATTTTAGAATGACTGTATTTGGATAATCTTTACCAATATGCAGGAAAAATAATGAATATAAATCTTGTTTCTCCGTCAGAAATTGATTCGGTGATGGTGTTAGTTAAAGGTGCGATTCAGAAGATGCACCGCAACGGCATCCAGCAGTGGGGTGAGTATTATCCCACCAGTGAGATATTCCAAGCAGATATTGCTGCCGGTTCTTTGTACGCAGCGCGGATTGACGGCAGTATTGTGGGAATCATCGGCCTGGATGAAAATCAAAATTCGGAATGGAAAAACCAGGATTGGGTTGATATTGAAGGCAAACCGCTGGTTGTTCACCGGGTTTGTGTAGCCGTGAATTTTCAGGGGCAGGGCATCGCAAAAAAACTGATGCGTTTTGCCGAGGATTATGCCGGGAAAAACGGCTACACGTCAATACGTCTGGACGCATTGGCCGGGAATCCGATTTCGCTCGGATTATATGACTCATTGGGTTATCGGCGCTGCGGCACTTTCAAAGGGCATCAACACGATTGTTATTGCTTTGAGAAGATATTGCAGGACGATGGGGATTGACCCCTTAATACATTCGCTATGCGCGGTGCCTGCAACCATGAGCTGGAATGACAAAATGGATTTCAGTGAACCGCAAGGAGACCCTTCACTACGTTCAGGGCGTGATAAATGATGTTGCGCTGCAATGATGTTACGGAGTAATGATGTAGCAAAGCAATGAGGAAATGAATGATGAGTTGCTTTCGTCCGCCCAAAGCGGACTCAGTATGACATTGCGATGTCAGATTGCCGTGTCATCCTTCAGCTGAAGGATTCCTCGCAATAGAAAGGGGATGGTAAAAGGGAAATATATATCCAAAACAGGTGATATGAATACTTTTACAAATATAATAATATCGATATTGGGTTTTTGTATGATAGTAATAAAGCTATATCAAATTGGGCTGTTGAGTTATATTACAAAACTAGGCATATTCGTTATAAGGTAGAATCCTTTCGTTTTGGTTTTTATTTAGTTGGTATTTTATTTATAATTTTTGAAATACTTTCCTTTGTGCATGTAGTTAAATACCAATGTTCCTGATTTGAAGCAGGTCACCATAAGCAGGCAAGTGATGGAGTGTTCCAACAACGTTCCACCTATCTTTTCATCTTAATCGAGATAAGGTCCGGTTCTTTGACCGTTTTTACTTCCGCGATTCCCTGGCTCTCCAACCAAGTTAGGAAATTGCCGTATGGATTTCTCCGGCTAAATCCTACATCTTGGGGATAAATCTCGTTTTCGTCCAACCGTTCGCGGCATGTCTGACCGAATGTGCCTTTTTTAACAGGTTTGCCTTTAAGCTCTTTAATTACATCGATACATTGGTCAACAACATATGGTTTATCCCAAGGAATCAGGTTACTATCTTCAACAGACGCTTTTAACCTATCGCTAATTTCGTCAGTTTCAGACCAGATATAGACATCAACCCCTATCCGTTTCAACTCTTTTAGTAAGTTAATGTAATCCCCATCTTTCGAAACAAGGATAAAAATCGTTTTTTCTGGACTCTGCATACATTCCTGCAAACTGTCCCTAGTAAGCTGAGAATCAGCATCAAAGTAACCTTCAAATGATTGAAAATTTAGTTTTTCAAACGTTGCTTTGACTGTCGTTTTAGGAACTCCGTTTTGAAATGAGAAATATGTTAGTCCAGTAGGTTGAGGACAATATGCTTTGAGAACCTGGTTCGCTACAGTTGCAGGGAAAAGAAGGTCAATGTATTCCTTCATATATCCCCATTCGTCCTCTATGTCTTCAACTTTCAGACATAAATTCTGAAAATCCCACGCCAATACTAGTTTGCTACGCTGCTTTGAAGCTTTTACCATACTTTCCCTCCTTTTGAAGAAACTTGGAGATTGACCTTTTTGCTTGGCAATAGCATAGATAGCCGCAAGAGTATCCGCGTCCGGTGTAGTCGCATTGGCCTCCCAGCGGGACAGGGTGTTAACAGGAACATCAAGAAGGTCAGCAAGTTTTGCTTGGCTAAGGCCAAGTTTCTTTCTAATGTCTGCTATGACGGTTCGATCAAAATAATAATCATATAGTTCAGGTCTTATCGGTGCCATATTTCTAATTATACAGTTTCCCGAAGGATTGTCAAGTATTCATGTAGTCAACAGAAATGGTGATATCGTGTTAAATTATTGAGTGAGATTGCCGCGTCATCCTTCAANNTGAAGGATTCCTCGCAATGGAAGGGGGAATTTTTCATCTCTCTCCGTAGAGGTAATAGGCGGAGCAGCTGCCTTCGGATGATACCATGCACGGCCCGACGGGATTTTCCGGGGTGCAGACTTTGCGGAACAGGCGACAATCGGCGGGAGTTTTCACGCCGCGCAGGATTTCCCCGCAAATGCAGCCCTTGGGTTCAATGGCCGGTGCCGGCTTAATATCAAAGGCAACTTCCGCATCAAAATCGGCAAACTTTGCACGTAATTTCAAGCCGCTGGCCGGAACTTTACCCATGCCCCGCCAGTTAGCCGGACACGGTTCAAAGACCTGCCGCATGATTTTATGCGCCTGCAGATTGCCTTCGGGGGTGACGCCGCGTTTATAGGCGATTTCCACTTTCGATTGTTTATTTTCAACCTGGGTGACGAGCATATCCACGCACTGCAGGATATCGGTGGGTTCAAAACCGGCGACGACGCAGGGAATGCCGTAATCCCAGGCCACAAATTCCCAGGCATTCGACCCGGTGACGGCAGAAACATGTCCGGGACAAATCAGGCCGTTCAATTTCACTTCCCCGGCATCCAGGATGGTTTTGATCACCGGCGGGCAGAGTTTATGCAGGGATAAAATCCTGTAATTTTTGATTTTTTGTTCTTTTGCCTGGAGCACTGAGGCGGCGATGGTGGGTGCTGTCGTTTCAAACCCGACCCCGATAAAGGCCACGGTCTTCGACGGATTTTCCTGAGCGATTTTTAAAGCGTCCAGCGTGGAATAAACAATGCGGACATCGGCGCCGGCGGCACGCGCCTGCTGGAGACTAGCACGGCTGCCGGGCACGCGGAGCATGTCGCCGAACGAGGCGATAATTACTCCCGGAACCATCGCCAGCGCGATGGCTTTATCGATATCGGAGGTTGCGGTGACACAGACGGGACAACCCGGTCCGGAAACCAGTTCAATATTTGCGGGGAGCGCCTGGCGGATGCCGTATTTAAAAATGGCGACCGTATGCCCGCCGCAAAATTCCATCAAACGCACTTTGTGTTTTGATTTTCCGCGGATATCGGATATCAGCCCCTGCGCCAGCGCGCTGTCACGGAATTCGGAGATATATTTCAATTACGACCTCAAATAGGATGCAGATTATATTCTCAAACGTCCATGTTATTCTCCCCCTTTGGCGAAAGGGGGATACAGGGGGATTTATCAAACGTTGTTTGCTATGTTTGTAAGGATATTTTCGACAACACCTTCGATATTTGTTAATACATCTCTATCAGAAAACCTTAACACTTTGAATCCTAAATTTTTCAAATATTCATCCCGTTTTAGATCGTCATCGTGTGTTTTACCAAAATAGTGCTGCCCTCCATCCACTTCAATTATCAGTTTTGCTTTAGGACAGAAGAAATCTACGATGTAGTTAACAATAATTCTCTGACGATAGAATTGTAATCCATTCAATCGGCGCAATCTCAGCTTCGCCCAGAGCCTTATTTCAGCATCTGTGGAGTTCTTTCTAAGTGCTCTGGACAATTGTTTCAGATTCTGGTTGTATAATACCATCGGTTTAGAAAATCCTTCTTAATCTTTCCCGTTCGTGCCTCCGGGACCTGCGGCCTTTCGCGAAAGGGCTAATAAGAAATTCCCATTGGTTTAGAAAATCCCTCTTAATCTCTCCCGTTCGTACCTCCGGGACCTGCGGCCTTTCGCGAAAGGGAGAGAGTCCAGTAATTTATCTTGATAAGAGTCTTTATTTGTCTGCCTTTGCAATATCTTCGAAAAGTTTTAACGTTTCGGCGGCTTCTGCCTGGTCGAGGACGCTGATAGCATAGCCGGTGTGTAAAAGAACGTAATCACCGACCTTTGCCTCGGGGGTCAGCCACAGACTGATGTGCTGCGAAATCCCGCCGATATCGACATCTGCTTCTTTGCCTTCGATTTTAGTGATTTTTACCGGTACTGCCAGGCACATAATATTTTATTCCTTACTAAAATTCGCAATTACAGCTTGCCCCAGCGACAGACCGCCGTCGTTGCAGGGCACGAGGTGATGGGTGAAGACCTGAAAACCGGCCTGTTTCAATCCGTCCGAGGTTAATTTTAACAGCAAACGGTTCTGAAAAACACCGCCGCTCAAAGCCGCCTGTTTGATGCCGGTTTGCCGGGAGACTACGCTGCACATTTCAACCGTGATTTGCACGACGGTTTGATGCAATTTCAGGGAGATTGTCGGAACGCCAACTTTATTTCTGACGTCTTCAACAATCCCAGAGAACAAATCTGCCAATTTCACGATTGTCACCCCGTTATGTTCCCCGAAGGAATAAGGATAAGGCTTGATGCGCGTTTTGGTAAAACGGTCGGGCGCTTGCATTTCCAGCGCGACGGCGGCTTCGGCTTCGTAGCTGACTTCATAGCTCAGGCCCGCCAGCGCCGCTGCGGCATCGAACAATCTGCCGGCGCTCGAAGTCAGTGGACAATTTATCCGCTGCTGAATCTGCTGCTTTATTATAGCAGTCTCCCTTGGATTTAGTGTAGCTAACGGCAACCCCTCCAGTGAGAAATTTGTACCCAGCAGCGAATAGAGATACCCTAACGCCATGCGGTACGGCTTTTTGATGGCGGCGGCGCCGCCCGGCATCGGCACATATTCAAACTGTCCTGCCCGGCGGAAACTGCGCCAATCCGCGACCAGGAATTCTCCGCCCCATATGGCGCCGTCGGTGCCGTAACCGACACCGTCGAAGGCCACGCCGATAACCGGCGTTTCCACCCCGTTCTCGGCCATGCAGCTGACGATATGGGCATGGTGGTGCTGCACCGGCACCAGCGGCAATCCCTGTTCGGCGGCGATGCGTGCGGCATATTTGCTGGGCAGGTATTCCGGGTGCAGGTCGCAGGCAATAATTTCCGGCTTAATGCGGAAAAGTCTTTTATAGAGTTCGACGGTATGTTCAAAATGCTCCAGCGTTTCTTCATTTTCCATATCGCCGATATGCTGACTGACGAAAGCGTGGTCGTCGCGGGTCAGGCAGAAGGTATTTTTCAGTTCCGCGCCGCAGGCCAGGATTTGTTTCGATTGGAAGGGGAGGTGGATGGGATAAGGGGCATAGCCGCGGGCGCGCCGTAAAGCCACCGGCTTATTTTCGGCAACCATAAAAACGCTGTCGTCGTAGCGGGCATAGATACCGCGGTTGTGCACCAGAAAATAATCGGCGATATCATGCAGCCGGAGAAATGCCTCTTCGTTATCTTTGGCGATGGGCTCTTCGCTGAGGTTGGCGCTGGTCATTACCAGCGGCAGGCCGGTTTCACGCAAAAGGAGGTGGTGCAGGGGGGTGTAAGGCAGCATCATGCCCAGGTATTTCAGGTCAGGAGCGACATTGGAAGCAATGTCTGAAAATTTGGAATTCCAGCGCAGCAGCACAATCGGCGCTTGCGGCGAGGATAATAATCCGGCTTTGGCGGCCGAAACACGGCAGTGAAGCATAATATCTTCGATAGTGGCCACCATCACTGCGAAAGGTTTAGCCGGGCGATTTTTTCGCGCCCTCAACAGATTCACGGTCGCGGAATTGGTGGCGTCGCAGGCAAGTTGGAATCCGCCCAAACCGCGGATTGCCAGAATTTTTCCGTTCCGGAGCAGGGCCGCGGATTTCCGGATGACATCAGCGCATTTTACTTTTTTACCGTGGGCATCAACCAATTCCAGTTGAGGGCCGCATTCGGGACAGGCATTCGGTTGCGCGTGAAAACGGCGGTTGATCGGGTCATCGTATTCCCGCTGACAGCGGGGACACATTTTGAATTCCCGCATTGTCGTATTGGGCCGGTCGTAGGGAATATCTTCAATAATCGTGAAGCGGGGGCCGCAGTTGGTGCAGTTGGTGAAAGCATAATGGAACCGACGATTTGAAGGGTTGAAAATCTCCTCTCGGCATTCATCGCAGGTGGCAATGTCGGGGGAAACGAGTTGATACTGGTTGGTATTGGAGACGCTGTCCTGAATACGGAAATCAGTATATCCCTGCGGGGAAGAAAATTTTGTTTGGATGTCTTCGATATGAGCCATCGGGGGAGAGTGGGTTGCCAGTTCATCCAGGAATTGTTGAATAGCTGTTTTATCGCCTTCAACCTCGATTTCAACTTTGCCGGAGGTGTTGCGTACCCAGCCGGATAAGTGATGAGCCGCGGCCAGCCGGTAGACAAAAGGCCGGAAGCCGACCCCCTGCACCACGCCGCGAACATTGATTACTGCTCTCTGTTTGGTCTCTGATTTCACCATGCCCGGCATATCCTCTGATTTAATTATACCTTACCGCGAATCGGGCGCTGTTATTCGCAGACAATATAATAACGGGTTGTTATCAAAGATATATCATAAAAGAAACATTTGAAATGATATTATGCGTGATGGTATAGTAAGAATGTTTTATTATTTTCATTTGTTGGAGGAAGATTCATGGGTTTTTTTGCGCTGCTATTAATTTTGCCCGGTATCGCCCTGGCCGTTTTTATGCTCTATCTGCTGTATTTGTGCGCAAAGGCGTTACAAATATATATCCGGAAAAATTCACCATAATGAAAAAGTTGTGAGTTTCCATTCTAAAACTATCCTTTTTCTGAATATCCCGTTATATTAGAGAAGCAGAAATAGAATATATGATATTTGACTCCAAAAAGATTGTTTTAATAAAACTTGCATCACTAAGTTTGTGTGCCGTTTTATTATTAACAGTTGCGGCCTGCTCCGCTAAAACCGCTGCGGCCGGCGGCAGTGATGCCTATGATTATCCGGTTAAACCCGGAACCGACGCCTGGAAAGCTTTAGGCTCTCACGCCGACATGTTGAATGCCTGTCAAATACCGGAAACGACACTTAACAGGATGTCCACCGCGGGACTGGTAGAGACCGTGCTCAACTATCCATTATTCGGTGACGCCTGGGCATGGGATTATCCCCAGGAAGGATTCGATTCCGTAAGTTCCGGATTTAACGGCATACCGGCGCTTTTTGACCGTAAGGATGCCGGAATGGTGCTCCTGGCGAAGTATAAAACGCTTGACCCGAACGCGGTAAATTCAGATTGGACAGACCTGCAAAAAGGTCAATATGAATATAAGATTTTGGATGCGGAAATGCTGCTGGCGCAAACCCCGGTCATTGCCGGACTTTCCGTTCAGGATTGCCACATTCTGGTACGGGAAGCAATCCTGAAATACGACACCGGACCGCAGGATGATATCGTATTTGAAGAGTCGTCGTTGTGGATAGCCGCCCGCGTTTTGGAACAGGTGAAATACGCACCATTTATGGAGAAAATGTCTGCGGATATTGATTACCGGAATTTTGTCGCGGAAGGTTCCTTTGGCAACGACGTTGTTCTGAAGGATATTTATAACCAGGCTCAGGGATATTTAGCAGGGACTTAACTCCCCGGGCTTGCGCTGTAAGACAAACAAAAAGGGCAACCCAGCCTTGCGGACAGGGTTGCCCTTTTCAAAAACAATTATTTCCGGTGGTTAACTAAACGGCGACGACTTCTTTAACTTCGGGGACCTGCTGTTTCAGAATCCGCTCGACGCCATTTTTAATCGTCATCTGGGACATCGGACAACCGGCGCAATGGCCCTGCAGCTTGACGCTGACAATGCCGTCTTTGACACTGATAAGCTCGATATCACCGCCGTCGGCCTGCAATGACGGTCTGATTTTATTTAATACAGCTTGAACTTTTTCCTGTTCTGTCATGACAACCTCCTCTAACGGGTGCTAAACTCAACAACTTAACAATAACAGAAATGGGGAGATTAGAGCAAATCCAATCTCCCCATTTGTTACTTTTTTAAACTAGCTCTTTGCTTTGGCGCCGGCCTTAATGGCGGCCTGAGCGGCTGCCAGCCTTGCAATCGGGACACGGAACGGAGAACAGCTGACATAGGTCAGGTTATTCTTATAACAAAACTCGACGGAGGCAGGATCGCCGCCCTGTTCGCCGCAGATACCGACTTTGAGGTGCGGTTTGGTCGCGCGGCCTTTCTCGACAGCCATTTTAATCAGTTGTCCGACGCCGTCCTGATCAATTGTCTGGAACGGATCGGCAGGCAGGATTTTCTGTTCCAGGTAGTCGTTCATGAACGAACCGATATCGTCACGGCTGAAGCCGAAGGTCATCTGGGTTAAATCGTTGGTGCCGAAGGAGAAAAATTCGGCGGTTTTGGCCATTCTGTCAGCCAGGAGAGCGGCGCGCGGAATTTCAATCATTGTACCGTACTTGTACTCCAATGCTGTCAGTCCGAAACGCTTCAGAATATCAGCGTGCACGGCATCGACGATTTTCTTGGTGACATCAAGTTCGGCGACATCGCAGGTCACCGGAACCATGATTTCGGGGATGCACTTGTGACCGGCTTTGTTCAATTCCGCCGCACTTTCGAAAATAGCGCGGACTTGCATCTCGGTCACTTCCGGATAGCTGATCCCGAGACGGACACCGCGGTGACCCATCATCGGGTTAGATTCATGTAATTCCTCACCGCGCTCGCGGATCTGTTCGGGAGCCAGTCCCAGCGCCTTGCCTAATTCTGCCTGTTTTTCCGCCCCTTGCGGTACGAATTCATGCAGCGGCGGATCAAGCAGACGGATTGTCACCGGTAGGCCATCCATGACTTCCATTGTCTTTTTGATGGAGGCTTTGACAAAGGGATAAAGCTCAGCCAGAGCGACTTTGCGTTCTGCGACAGTGTTGCTGAGAATCATTTTGCGTAAGAAGAAGAGGGGTTTATCAGAGCCTGCCCCATAGAACATATGCTCGGTGCGGAAAAGGCCAATACCCTCGGCGCCGAAATTGCGGGCAACCTGGGCATCCTCGGGGGTATCCGAGTTGGTGCGCACGCCCATGGTACGGAACTTATCCGCCATGGTCATAAACCGTTTGAAGCGCGGATTTTCGCTGGCATCCATCATCGGCAGGGAGCCTTGATAAGCGTAACCGCTGGTGCCGTTCAGGGTGATGACATCCCCTTCTTTCAGAACGATATCGCTACCGACGATCGTCGCCTGCTTGGTCTTGACATCGACACGCAGAGCACCGGCGCCGACAATACAGCATTTACCCCAGCCGCGGGCTACCAGAGCCGCATGGGAGGTCATACCGCCGCGGGCAGTGAGGATGCCGGAGGCAGCCCTCATCCCTTCCACATCCTCGGGATTAGTTTCTTCGCGCAGCAGGATATTTTTCTTACCGGCGCGGGCGGCAGCGACGGCGTCTTCAGCGGTGAAGACAATCGCTCCGGAAGCAGCGCCGGGACCGGCCGGCAACCCCTTGACGATCAGCCGGGCGGTCTTTTCCGTTTCCGGATCAATGATCGGATGAAGGAGTTCATCGAGCTGTTTGGGTTCAACACGCATGATCGCGGTCTTTTCGTCGATCAGTTTTTCATCGAGCATATCGATGGCCATATTCAGGGCAGCGGTACCGGTTCTCTTGCCGACACGGCACTGCAGCATCCAGAGTTTCTTTTCCTGGATGGTGAATTCAATATCGAGCATATCGTGATAGTTTTTTTCGAGCTTGGTGCGAATGGCGTCCAGTTCTTTATAAGTCGCAGGCATCAGGGACTGCATACTCTGGAGATGTTTATTCTGCTCGTTTTTAGTATCGTCGTTAATCGGACTCGGGGTGCGTATACCCGCCACGACATCCTCGCCCTGGGCGTTTAACAGCCATTCGCCGTAGAACTTGTTATCGCCGGTAGCGGGGTTACGGGTAAACGCGACGCCTGTCGCGGAAGAATCACCCATATTACCGAAAACCATGGCCTGAACGTTGACGGCAGTGCCCCACTCATCCGGAATTTGCTCAATCCGGCGGTAGGAGATGGCCTTCTTGCCGTTCCAGCTCTTGAAAACGGCGGCGATGCCGCCCCAGAGCTGAGCCATCGGGTCATCCGGGAAGGGTTTCCCGAGGTGTTTTTTAATTAATGCTTTGAATTCCCCGGCGAGCGCTTCCAGATCGGCGGCGGTCAGTTCCGTATCCGATTTGTAGCCTTTGGAATGCTTGGCTTCNNCCTTCAGCCTTTTCCATAACGACATCGGCATACATCATGATCAAGCGCCGGTATGAATCCCAGACAAAACGTGGATTTTTAGTTTTGGCGATCATACCGGGGATAGTGGCGGGTGAGAGCCCGACATTGAGAACGGTATCCATCATTCCGGGCATGGACGAACGGGCGCCGGAGCGGCAGGAGACCAGAAGAGGATTCACGGCGTCGCCGTATTTCATTTCCATGATCGCTTCGATTTTCTTCATCCCGGCGAGGACCTGGTCCGTCAACTCAGCGGGGAGTTTACAACCGTTAGCATAATAAGCAGTACAGCACTCGGTGCTGATGGTGAAACCTGCCGGCACGGGGATACCCAGTGCGCACATTTCCGCCAGGTTTGCGCCTTTTCCGCCTAACAGGTTTTTGTCGCTGGCTTTACCTTCTGCGGTTCCGCCGCCAAAGGTATACACATATTTTGTCATAGTTACTCCTTATAGATAATTAATTATAGTCTTTAGTAATTTCCGGATACCGCGCGATGTATTGTCGTTCGTGCTTGACCGGGGAGTTCTGCGCCGCGCCGGGGTTATTCTTACAATTCCTGAACCCTGACGGTTTTTTTAGCATCACGGAAAGCGAGTGTTATTGCTGGTAATCTTGCTCATAAATCGGCTGAATCCGCTATATTGACCGGGGATGGTTTCCCGGACGATTTCCATTACCGGGCCGGCTAATGGAAAAGGAACGAATAAGTTTAAGCCAACCATTGACTCCTGATTAATTTTTGACACTCTAGAAATTATAACCCCAATTAAACAAAACCTCAAATATTCAATGTATTTTTAACTTAATTTTAATATTGAAAAGACTTTTATGTTAGAAACGACACAGGATTGAAATGTGCCTGAAAATGATATTGATTTAGTGCTTAGTTGCACAAGTTCACATATTAATTTTGTAAAAAAGAGCTACTCGTCATACGTTCACTTTTCTCAATATTTACTTACTCCAATAAAACCTCCCCCTCTGGCTCCCTCTCCGTGCGCGGCGAGGGAGGAGATTGCTTAGAGGGGCTGCGCCCCTCTAACTCAAGCCTTGCTTAATATGAATGCTACTTTCGGTCTTCGAACCTCAATGGCGAGAAAATATAACGCTAATTTCCTCAATCAGGTATTAGGTTTAGTATCATGTAATAAAAAAAGAGGGCGCGAATATTCGCGCCCTCTTTTTAACAAACAGCCGATTGTCACTAGGAATGATTCAGCGGTGTCATAGTTAACAGTTCTTTGGCAATTTCCGGATACCTGGCGATGAACAGGAGTTCATCCTTGACCAGCGGTTTCTGGGCCGCCACATTGGCGTATCTGACCAGTTCCAGAACCCGGGCGGCTTCGTCCGCGTCACGGAAAGTAATGGCTTTATCGCTGGTAATTTTATTCATAATATGGCTGAAGCCGGAAATCCCGCT
>PMCB01000076.1 GCA_003153955.1 Dehalococcoidia bacterium
CATCCGTTTTTCAGCACCCTGCTAAAGCTCAAACGGATGCGATCCCGCTAAAACAAAAAAAGACACGGATACAGTTTTGCGAACTCGTCGCTCTAAGCAATTTCCGTGCCTTTTTTCATTCTCCCACCTGTCCGGGTTCGAATGGCTTATTTAATTAAGTCATCTCACATATTCATGTTCGTACAATCAGATTGTTTTGAATGTATATTACCACCCAATTGTTGCCACCGGGTCATCATCGCTCCAAACAACATTAAAATCATCTTACAACTTTCTTCTGGATTGTGCTAATCACATGATAAGTAAATAAATTCTATCAAAAAGATTATATACAAGTTATAAATGATTAATTGAATATATTACAAAACTATGACATTTAATAATATGCCCCATAAAAGTTGTATGATAATTGAAGCCGGTAATGACGATATTATGTTGTGTCAAATTTCGCCGTGCTTTATAATAGGCTATTCACTCACATCAGAGAAAACAAAAGGACAGACCGATGACAAATGCAATAACCGAACTGAAAGCCAAAGGAAAGGCCGCTAAAGAAGCCAGCCGCCGCCTGGCTTATCTTTCTACCGATATTAAGAACAAGGCCCTGCAGAATATTGCCGCCGACCTGCGCGGTAAAACCAAAGAAATTATCGCCGTCAATAAACTCGACCTGAAACAGGCATCTGCCAACGGCATTAACGAGACCATGCAGGACAGATTATTGATGAATGAAGCCCGCCTCGAAGATATTGCCAAAGATGTACTGGTCATGGCCGGTCTGCCCGACCCCGTCGGCGAAGTTTTTGATATGCGCACCATGCCCAACGACCTGCTCATCGGTAAGAAGAGGGTTCCTCTAGGCGTTATCGGCGCAATGTATGAGAGCCGTCCCAATGTTACGATTGATATTTCCGCGCTCTGCCTGAAATCCGGCAATGCCGTGATTCTGCGCGGCGGCAAAGAAGCCTTCAATTCCAACCTGGCGCTGGTCAAACTGGTGCAGCAGGCCATATCCAGAGCGGGTGTGCCTGAAGGCGCTGTGCAGTTCGTGGAAAATACCGACCGGTCCCTCGTGGGAGAAATGCTGAAGCTTAATCAGTATATCGACTTGATGATTCCCCGCGGCGGCGCGCCTTTCGTGAAATATGTAATCGAGAACGCGGCCATGCCCGTTGTGGCCGGCGGCATCGGCGTCTGTCATACCTTCGTCGACAGTTCCGCGGATATGGAAAAAGCCGTAGCGATTGTCTATAATGCCAAAGTGCAGAAACCCTCCGTCTGCAACGCGCTGGATACGATTCTGGTGCATCAGGTGGTGGCCGAGGAATATCTGCCCGACGTTGCCAAAGAACTGGCCAAAGCCGGCGTGGAACTGCATTGCGACAAGGCTGCGATGAAAATCTTAAAGCCCGAGTCCGGATTAAAACTGAAAGCCGCCGTACAGGAAGACTGGGGCAAGGAATTCCTCTCGCTCACCGCCGCCATCAAAGTCGTGGATTCTCTGGATGACGCGCTGGCCCATATCGCCAAATACGGTTCCGGCCATTCCGAAGCCATTATCACCGAAGACTATTCATCCGGCATGCGCTTCCTCAACGAAGTGGATGCCGCCTGCGTTTATATCAATGCCAGCACCCGCTTCACCGACGGCAGCCAGTTCGGGCTGGGGGCGGAAGTGGGCATCAGCACCCAGAAATTCCATGCCCGCGGACCTCTCGGCCTGAAGGAACTGACCAGCTACAAATGGATTATCTTCGGCAGCGGACAGGTCAGGCCGTAGAATAATAATCAGCCATCAGCCGTAAGCTCCATTCCGGCGAAGGCCGGAATCCAGCAGGAACCAAACGTAATGAATACCGAAAACACTTTATACGTCAGCGAACGGAAAGATTGGCGGGCGTGGCTGGCCAAACACCACAAAACGGATAAACAAATCTGGCTGGTCTATTACCGTAAAGAAACCGGCAAGCCCCGGATTTCCTACAACGACGCCGTGGAAGAAGCATTATGCTTCGGCTGGATTGACAGCACCGTCCACAAACTCGATGACGAGAGGTTCGCCCAGCGGTTTTCACCGCGAAAAAAAACCAGCAGCCTTTCTCAATCAAATATCGAGCGTATCCGCAAGCTTATCCGACAAAAGAAGATGACCGCTGACGGACTGGCGGCGATTGCTCATGTCTACGACCCGGAAAAAGATCAAGTGGAAGAATTGGTAATTCCGCCGGACATTCTGAAACCTTTGCAGGCAAACAAACAGGCGTGGGAAAATTTTCAGAAGTTTCCGGAAAGCTACCGGAGGATCCGCATTGCCTATATCGCATCGCGTAAGAATCACAGTCAGGCAGAATTTCAGAGTTCGATGGCGAACTTCATCAAAATGACCGCCAAAAACAAGCGCATCGGTTTTGTGAAAGAACTGCAATAAAAAGGGAGTGCTTTCACACTCCCCTTCATTTTTTACGATTAGTTGTTTAAACTATTTTCTGCGCGCGGCGTCGATGACCGCCTGCTGCACCGCGAATAATTCTTTAATGCCTTTCCCGGCCAGTTCCAGTAGAAAATCGACGCTTTCCTTGTTGTACGGTTTTTTCTCGGCGGTCCCCTGGATTTCCACGAACTCACCTTTGCCGGTCATCACCACGTTGAAATCGGCGTCGGCATTCGAATCTTCGTCGTAACACAGGTCAAGCAACCTGGTGTTGTGCACAATTCCCACACTGGTCGCCGCGACCGGAGAGTTTAAAGGTATTGAAGAAATAACGCCCATATTCGCCAGCTTGTCCATCGCTAGATAGAGCGCGACATAAGCGCCGGTAATTGCCGCTGTCCGGGTGCCGCCATCGGCCTGTAAGACGTCACAATCGATAGCGAAGGTCCGCTCTCCCAAGGAGGTCATATCTGTCACGGCCCGCAAGGAACGCCCGATTAAACGCTGTATTTCCTGGCTGCGGCCGGATACTTTCCCTTTGGAAGAATCGCGGTCGGAGCGGGTTAAAGTGGCCCGGGGCAGCATGGCGTATTCCGCCGTTACCCAGCCGGTACCGCTCTTTCTCAAATGCGGCGGTACTTTATCCTCCACCGAGACCGAACATACCACGCGGGTACGTCCCAGTTCAATCAACACGGAACCTTCGGCATAGCTCTGAAACCCGGGGGTAATTTTCACCGGCCGTAACTGGTCGTAAGTCCGTCCATCGCTTCTTTTCAAAAATATCTTCCTTTATTTAAACAAATTTCTTAATTTCTGGCTTCTAACAGTATATCATTACCAGATTAGGTTTGCCCGCCGTCAATATCTCCCGATTTCCCTCAATCTCGCGTCGCTGATGCCGAAATGGTGCGCGATCTCATGCTTCACGACCTTCTCAACCTCTAACAGGATTTCCTCGTCGCTGCGGCAGATTGCTTCAATCGTTTGTTGAAAAATAGTGATTTTATCGGGTAATACCATGCCGTAGTTGCTGCCCCGCCGGGTCTGCGGCACGCCTTCGTAAAGTCCCAGCAGGGTCTGGTTGGGTTTCAAACGTGATTTGCTTAACTGATTTGGTGACGGCCGGTCGTCCACCAGCACCTCGACATTATCCAGGTGGTCGAGAAATTCCGCCGGCAGGTTTTTCACTGCTTTATCCACTAATTCTTCAAATTTTTCCCTGTCCATGGAATAGCCCCGCTATCTTCGCAGCCGCTTTATCGTTATATTATAAAGAGCGAATAATTTCATTATACTATTTACGGCAATTACGAACATGTGATATATTGCGCTTGTCACAAAAGCGAGGGAGGGATGCAAATGTTGAAAAGATTATCATTGCTGCTGATTTTTCCGATATTAATATCGGCCATCGCCGGATGCAGTCCCCAAAAAACGACAACGACAGTTGTTATCTCACCCACGACAACTACCACAACTGCGACTACCACGCCTGGCACATTATCGGCATTGCTGAATATTCCGTTTACGCTGGCGCCGGGACAAATCGCCCGGATAGAGAGTGAAGGCATGGATATCAGATTTGTCGATGTTACCGGGGACAGCCGTTGTCCGCAGGGCGTGGAATGTATCTGGGCCGGACAGGTGACTTGCGCCGTGGAAATTACGAAAAATGGGATCCTGAATCAGGTGACACTAAATGATTCCGCCGGATCAGGCGCTGCAACCGGCCAGGATTTTCAAAATTATCACATTTTTTTTAGCGTCATACCGTCACCGGTGGCAGGCAAACTGATCGACGGGAATGATTACCGATTAACGCTGACCGTGAGCCAGATACGTTATTGATTTGTTCCCCGTGAGACAAATTCCTTGACCCGCCGTTCAAAGACCGAACGCGGAAGGAGAATATGTCTTTTGCATTGCTGACAAACAATCCCGATGTCCGCGCCAATTCTCACCACCTGCCATTCATAACCGCCGCAGGGGTGCTGCTTTTTCAGCCGGACCACGTCCCCGAGATTTATTTCCAACATAACTATTTCACCATTTGTCATTCCTGCGCAGGCAGGAATCCACATCATTCGGCTGGATACCGACTTTCGTCGGTATGGAGTGATTCTTTGTTATCCAGGTTATTTTTTCAACCCATCGATGATTTTGTTGATATCGTCTCTGAGGGTCTGCGCTGCCTTTCTGGCCGCGGTGGCAAAGTCCGCGCCTTTCCCGGCATAAAGAATCCCCCGGGAGGAATTGATCATGATGCCCCGGTTGTGAGTGTCGATACCGTACCGTACGGATAATTCCAGGTCGCCGCCCTGCGCGCCGACACCCGGAATCAATATCGGTATACCGGGATGGGCCAGCCGGATGTTTTTCAATTCTTCGGGGTAAGTCGCGCCGACTACCAGAGCGATATTTTTATTCGTATTCCAGCGGCTGGCTTTCAGCGCCACGACTTCATAAAGCGGCATTGTTTTGCCTTCGAACTGACAGGGCAGCGATTGAAAATCCGCGGCGCCTTTGTTGGAAGTGCGGCAGATAATAATGACACCTTTTTCTTTATACTTCAGGAACGGCTCCAGCGAATCAAACCCGAGATAGGGGCTGACGGTGACTGCATCGCAGTTCATCTGTTCGAAGACCGCTTTGGCATAAGCCTGGGCGGTATTGCCGATATCGCCGCGCTTGGCATCCAGAATGACCGGAATATCTTTCGGGATATGGGCGATTGTTTTATGTAAAGCATCCAGACCTTTTTCACACTGCGCTTCATAAAAAGCGATGTTCGGTTTGAAGGCGCAGACCAAATCAGCGGTGACATCGATTATCGCCTTATTGAAATCCAGCATGCTCATGCCTGAAGGAATTAACTCCGGGTCGGTATCCAATCCCACGCAGACCAGGCTCTTGTTTTTTGCCACTGCCGCATTCAATTTATCAACAAAAATCATTTAATTCTCCTTTCTATCCAAGTATTCAATATTACCACACTTATGAATTGACTTCACTACCCGGCTGCACTAATATTGAATTATAATTCACGGATGAAGTTTCAGCGAGGAACAACACGCTTGTCCATGCTTAAAAGATTACCTTTATTCCCCATCAATTCCGCGGTCAATGACCAAGGGCACCTGGTTATCGGCGGCTGCGATGTGACTGAACTGGCCGCGGAATTCGGCACCCCGCTTTATCTCTACGACGAAAACACATTGCGCGCCAAATGCCGCGAATTCAGGACAGAATTCGAAACACGTTATCCCTCCGTTCAAATAATTTATGCCGGCAAAGCATATTCCAACGTTGTGCTGCTGCGACTGGTACAGGAAGAAGGCCTGGGATTAGACGTTGTATCCGAAGGCGAACTCGCCATCGCGAAGAAAGCAAAATTCCCCATGGATAAGATATATTTCCACGGCAATAATAAATCGGTGCGCGAACTGGAAATGGCGCTGCGGCTGCATGTCGGGCACATTGTAGTGGACAATTTCCACGAGCTCGAAATACTGGGCAAACTGACGCAGGAACTTGGCGTCAAACAGGATGTTCTCCTGCGAATGACGCCTGGCGTCGACCCGCACACCCACCGCTATACCTCAACCGGTTCGCTCGACAGCAAGTTTGGTTTTCCCCTGCCGCTGAAAGAGCAGGCGGTGGCCGCGGCGCTGAAAATTAAAGGGCTGAATGTTACCGGCCTCCATTTCCATATCGGTTCGCTGATTTTCGAACCGGAGCCTTATGTTAAATCGGTCAAATCGGTATTGAAATTTGCGGCTGACATGCGTAAAAAATACAGCCTGGAATTGCAAGAACTGGATACCGGCGGCGGCTTTGCCGTGCAGTACACCCTCGACCAGCCGGCCCCTTCAATCGCCGTCTTTGCCGAACAAATCACATCAACGATAAAAAAAGAATGCCGTGAACTTAGTTTGAAACTGCCGAAGCTCATCGTCGAGCCCGGCCGGGAAATTGTGGCTCAGGCAGGCGTGGCTGTTTATACCGTCGGCACTATCAAGGAAATACAGGAGGTGCGCACCTATATCGCGGTGGACGGCGGTATGGGCGATAACGTCTGCCCCGCGATGTACGGCGAAAAAATGGAAGCAGTGCTGGCGAACAGAATGAGAGCGAGGCAGGCCGGCAAAGTGACCGTCTGCGGTAAATTCTGCGAATCCGGCGACATTTTAATCCGCGATATCGAAATGCCCAAAACGGTCCCCGGCGATATCCTGGCAATCGCTGTCTCCGGCGCCTATAGCATCCCCGAATCGATGAATTATAATGCCTTCTTTAAACCGCCGGTATTGCTGCTGAATGAAGGCAAGGCAAAACTCATCCGGCGGCGGGAGACACTGGAAGATATTATCAGGTGCGATATCGACGCATAAAAATAATAAACTCTAATCTCTAAATCCTAAACAAATAATAATCTATAATAAAGATATAGAGGGGTTTAGTACTTAATTAGAATTTGAAGTTTCGAAATTTATTAGGATTTCGGATTTCGATATTAGGATTTTTAACCTTATGTGGTCTGTAGTCGGACAAAATAAAGCAGTTACCTTCCTGCAGAAAAGCCTGGAGAAAAACAGCCTGGCGCACGCCTATCTTCTGGTCGGTTTGCCGCATGTCGGTAAAATGACCTTGGCGGTAAATCTCGCCATGGCGATAAACTGCGAATCGGACGAACGTCCCTGCGGCAAATGCGCCTCCTGTTTACGGATTGCCGCCGGTAAACATGCAGATGTCCAGGTCATCGAACTGTCTCAAATTGTGGATTCCGAGGGCGAGAGTAAAACCAAAATCAGCGTGGAACAGGTCGACCAGATCCTGCACTCGGTCAATCTGGCGCCGTACGAAGGTAAATACAAAATATTCATCGTCGACGGCGTGGAATTCATGTCCATCGGAGCCGCGAACCGCCTGCTGAAAACCATCGAAGAACCCGTGCAGAACGTCATTTTCATTTTGCTCACATCGAATCAGGGCCTGGTGCCGGCGACCATTGTTTCGCGCTGCCAGCGGGTCGAACTGCTGCCGGTAGCCGCCGAAACCATCGAGCAAGGCCTCGTCGGTATATACCATGTTGAACAGGAAAATGCCAAACTGCTCTCGCGGATTGCCAACGGCTGTTTTGGCTGGGCCGTCTCCGCGATCCGGGACGACGCTTTGATTCAGCAGCGAAAGGAATGGCTCGACGCCTGGCGCGAGATGTTTGACGCCGATTATGACCGCCGTTTCACTTTTGCCGCCAAAATGGTGGAAAAATATACGCAAAACCGCAATGTCGTACAGCAAAAACTTGACCTCCTGCTCGGCTGGTGGCATGATTTGCTGTTAGTGAAGGCCCATTGCGGGCAAGATATTAAAAACATCGATTATCAGAATGAATTAAATAAAATGGCCTCCGGATACAGCCTGGGACAAATCAGGGTATTTATTGATAGAATACAATCAGCCAAAGAACAGTTGCGGTTGAACACTAATCATCAGCTGGTCATGGAAGTATTGATGTTGAATATCCCGGAAAGCAAAAACGTAGAAAATTTGGTCGCATAACGAGGTGCGTTGATGGATGAACAAAATATTAACAATACCGAAGGCATAAATCAGCCGGTAGAAAATACCGCTGCCGCTCCCGTCCCTGAGACAATTCCCGCGGCGCCCGCTGCTGTCAGCGCCCCCCCGGCTCCCACGAAAACTGTCGGGGTCCGTTTCAAACGGGCCGGCCGAATCTATTATTTTGACCCCGCCGCACTGGAGCTGGAAGTCAACGACTGGGTCATTGTAGAAACCACCCGCGGCCTGGAAGTCGCGCGCGTTGTGATTTCTCCCAAACAGGTTTTAACCAGCGAAGTCGAACAACCTTTAAAACCGGTCATCCGGAAAGCCGAACAAAAAGAAATCGAACACAACGAAGGTATTGAAGCCAAGGAAAAAGAAGCCCTGGTTGAATGCGCCAAAATAATCAACCGCATCGGCCTGCCGATGAAACTGCTTTCCGCCGAATTCAGTCTCGACGGCGGACATATCACCTTTTTCTTCAGTTCTGCCGAGCGGGTAGATTTCCGTGAACTTGTCCGCGAGCTCGCCGGCCGTTTCAAAGTGCGCGTCGAGCTGCGTCAGGTCGGCGCCCGGGATGAGGCTAAAATCTGCGGCGGTTTCGGCCGCTGCGGCCGCCAGTTATGCTGCGCCAGCTTCCTTTCGGAATTTGTCCCGATTTCAATTAAAATGGCCAAAGAGCAGGATTTACCGCTCAACCCGATGAAAATCTCCGGCGTCTGCGGCCGTCTGCTGTGCTGTCTCGCCTACGAACACGACTTTTACCATGACATGAAAGGCAAAATGCCGCGGGATGGCGCCACTGTTACCACCCCGATGGGTTTTGCGCGTGTCGTCGGCAGCAACCCGTTGAAAGAAACGGTGGTCGTGGAACTGGAAACACAGGTCACCGTGGAGTTGCCAGTCGCCGATGTCAAAGTGGTCAACCGGCCCATGATTAACCGGCCTGAACCAATTGTTAACAATCAAGAAATCAAAGAACCGAAGGAAAACATCGTTCCCCCGGACGCCAAACCGGCGGCGTGATGTTGGGGTTAGAGCCGTCGCCCTTGAGGGGAGAGGGTCAGGGGGAAATCATCAACTCGAATAATTTACCCAATCTCCCTCATCGCTTTTTTCGCTGCGAAATACCCGCACATGCCGTGCACTCCCGCCCCCGGCGGCATCGCTGACGAACAGATATAAACGCCCTTCATCGGCGTGCTGTAATTTCCCGGTTTTAGAAACAGCCCAAACGGATTCCTGACGCCCCCGGCAATATCTCCCCCAACATAATTGGCATTTTCCGCTTCCATCGCCGCGGTATTCATTATACTTCTTGCCCGGATGCGGCTGCGGAATCCGGGCGCAAACCGTTCGATCTGCGATTCAATTCTCTCCGACATATCAAATGTCGAACCATTGGGCACGTGGCAGTAAGCCCACACCGTCTGTTTGCCCTTCGGCGCGCGGGTCTCGTCAAACAAGCCGGGCTGCACCAGCAGTACAAACGGAAAACTGGCGTGTTCCCCTTTCCAGACTTCGTCCTCGGCCCCGGCAATCTCTTCGAACGTCCCCCCGATATGCACCGTCGCCGCTTTAAGGCAATCCTGCGCTTTCCACGGCACCCCACCGTCCAGCACCCAGTCCATTTTAAATACGCCCGGCCCGTAGCGGTGTGCCGACAGTTTCTTTTTCGCGCCATCAGATAGACGATTGCCGCTGATCGCGCCCAATTGTTTCTGAGTTATGTCAAGTAATATTATTTTCGATTTCGGTAATTCTGCCAGCGAATGCACTTCCCGCCCGGTCTCTACTTCCCCGCCAATTTCTACAAAATGTTTTTGCAGGGCTTCGGCGATCTGCTGCGAACCGCCTTTCGCAATCGGCCAGCCGACGGCGTGTCCGGCCGCCCCCAGCAATAATCCGAAGGCGGCGCTGCCGGGTTTATCCAGCGGCATTTTAGAGTGCGCCGCAATCCCCGCAAAAAGAGCGCGCGCCTGCTTGCTCCGGAAGTTTTTGAATATCACATAACCGGCGGATTGCCCGGCCGTCAAACCGAATCTGCCCAACGCCAGCGGGTGTTTCGGAAAATGCATGGGACTGAGGATGTCCGGCAACAGTCTGTCCCAGTTACGGACCAGCGGTTTCATCAACCGGTAATAGCTGCGGCCGTCTTGCCCCAGGTTTTCCGCCGTTGTCATCAACGAACGCTCCAGCAACACGGCCGTGCCGTCATCCAGCGGGTGCGCCAGCGGCACTAATGGGTTCAACCATTGCAGCCCGTATCCGGAGAGTTCCAGTGAATTGAAAAACGGCGAGGCGATTCCTAATGGGTGCACAGCGGAGCAGATATCGTGGACGCAGCCGGTGTGTGTCAAATCTGCGGAACGCAGCCCGCCCCCGATTGTTTTGTTAGCCTCAATCACTAAAACTGAACGTCCGGACTGTGCCATTGTGATTGCCGCGGCCAGGCCGTTGGGGCCGGAGCCGACGACTATTGCGTCATATGTTTTATCGGGCATGCCGTCATTTTCCTTTTGTTTGAGTGTCGTTCCGTGATTTTCCCAACCGCCGGAACGGCATATAAAAAAGAGTCCTTATCTGGGCATTGTACCAGACATTACCCGTCTGTGACCACTGCAGGTGTTTATCGATACAGACCGGTTCCACGGTAACATCGGCGGGAACTTCCAGGTAGCCCGCCAGCGAGGTCAGCACAGTTTTCCAGATATTGACCTGCATTTTCGAACCGACAGCGCGGAAGGCCGCTTCGTAAACAAAATCGTTAGCCCTGGCCAACCCCATGATTTGCGCGGTGATTTTACCGTTTTCCTCGAATGCGCTGAAAGTCACAAATCCGGATTCGGGATGCCCCTGCGGCGTCATGAAAGTGAAAGAAACATCATCCGCATATAAAACCAGGACGCCGGTTGAAACCGGCCCACCCGGCGTTGACGAATCGATTGCTACCACTTCTCCAGGCGCAATTCCCGCCGGTGAAGGATAGAACCGGTTGTACTTAGGCTGGAAAGCCGGCAGGTTCTGCTTCAGCACTTTTATCACTTTCTGTGGTGCTAAACCTGGCTTGTCAATCATCAGGCGGTAAGTTTTCTGCCACAACTGCCCGAAGCCGTCCACCGGTCCGGTGACGCGCCTTCCCTGCATATTCCGGTTAATGGCTTGGGCCGGCATCTCCGGCACTGTCAGTGTGACAACCGGCTTGGCCCAAAAAGACACATCAAATGATGGATTGGACTCAATATCTTTCGAAGGCTGTTTGTCCGGAGTAATACCGGCGGCGGTAAAAGCTTCTGCTCTGCTGTCACATACAGTGATCACCTGATCGAGACCGGTGACATGGAGAACATCGCGGTAGTGCCGATTCACTCCGAAGGCCAGCAGCCGCTGCCCGCGCCGCCGTGCCTTAACATCCAGTTTTACCAGTTGATAAGCACCCATACCGTTCATGAATTTAACTGCCGTGAAATCCAGCAACAGGCTGCCTTTTTGACCGGGTTTTTGAGGCGCAGTCGCATTCAGAATCGGTTTTTCATCGGGATTAACCAATTCCGCCGGAAGCTCCACCAGGAAAACATTGTCTGCCAGGTTCACAAAGTTCATGATATTCACCACCTGTCCATTGATTTACTTTCCGGAGCGGTAAAGGACATGCAGGCATAAATCGATGTTGGTTGACTGCGGGAACCTGTTAGTGCGGGAAATATCTTTCCCATTCGGCGCGCTGCTTCATATAATGCATCGGGATGTAGGCGTAGCGGCTGACTTGCGGCGGGGCCGGAACCTTGTGTAATTTCATGTTGGCTTCTTCCGGGGTCCTTCCCGCTTTACGCCGGTTGCAAGGGGCGCAGGCGCTGACGACATTCTCCCAGGTATGCTGTCCGCCGCGGTAGCGCGGAATCACATGGTCGAGGGTGAGCTGTTTGGTCTGTTTGCCGCAATACTGGCAGGTGAACTGGTCGCGGTTGTAAATCTCGGCGCGGCTGATTTTTCGCGCAATATGATACGGTCGTTTGACCAGGTAAGGCAGGCGGATGACTGATGGGATAGGCACATCGCGATTGGCCGTGTGAATGTATCCGTAGCCATTTTCCAGCATTTCCGCCCTGCTCTGGTACAGCAGCGTCAGGGCACGCCGGACATGACAGATGTTTAATGGTTCGTAATTCTGGTTCAGGACAAGGACGGAATGGTCTAACATCACGGCACTTCTCTTTCTGGCAGAATTAGTTTTATTCTACTGGAAAATGACGGGGATGTGCAAATATCGGGCGGAATATCAGGAAATCAGCCGGCCGTATACAAAACGTTATAAATATGTCATGTATCCCGGTCAGGTTTTATAACTATTACATTTGATATACCGGATAATAAGACTGAGTTGTATTGCGCCCGAACATAAGCCGGGCCAAGCCCGCGGAGATGAAGAAATGGTTGAAAAAATAGCTAAAAGAAAAGTAAAAACTACATCGGGAACCACGGGCAAAACCGGACAATCATCCGGAAAATCCGAGGAACCGGAAACAGAGTCCAATAGTTCTTATGACATGTTATCCTGGCAATTTAAAACACTGCTGGGACAGATTCAGCAAATAGAAATGCATGAGAGCGGCGATTGTCCCTGTATTCTGAACACCCAGGATCCGCCGGAAAGATGCCTGGGCAAGCACCTGCTGAATATCAGCACGTTAAGCAGGGAAACCGCCAACATGAGCAGCGAAAACAAAGAATGGCTGATAAAACTGGCCGGCGAAGCTAACGCGCGCCATGAGCAGTTCAGGAAATTTATTTGTCATACGGAAGATTTGCCTGAACTAACCGATTGGGCACGGAATTGGCGGAAGCAACATATCGAACCCGTTTATTATGCCTGTAAGGTAGAACCATCGGCGGAAACGAAGTCAGCAGATTCATCCTCTAAGGCGGAAAAACCTGTGGATAAGAATATACAGGCAGGAAGCTGCACCCGGGAAGATTTGAAGAATTAGCTGCATTCCGGCGTTGTTGCTGCGATTATTAGTTTTTTAGAGATAACTAATTTCTGCCTATTTTGACACACCGAATTCGCTGATGTCCAGATTGTAATTTTTGCCGTCCGTCACACACAGGCCTTTGCCGGAAATAAGAACAATTTTGAGGTCTTCGATGATAACATCTTTAGGGATGATATTAATGTTAGTCCTTTCGTTGGGATAAATTATCCGTTCCATCATATCCGGTTTGCGGGTTACGCCTTTCATGAAGTCCGCAATCCAAACATATCCGGTTAGCCGCAAGGCATTGTCCGAAACGGCAAGGACCTGCCCGGTGAAGAACCGGATGGGGTCTTCGACAAAATGCCGCCGCTCAATCACACAAACCTTTTCTTCAGGATTTATAATCATTTTTTCAATCCCCCGCGATACTTCGGTATTAATGACACATTATACGACCTGATAACCCGGTTGTAAAACGACATTTTATCAAACACCGCCGGAATCCGGAGATAAAAAGTCCGGTTATGATTAAATAAATATCAAATTGTTTGCCATTTCATGATTATGTTCCCGAACATAAAAAATAGTTGTTTTTATTCAGTCATCAGGTATATTATTATATGCAAAATAATCACCCTGGCCCGGCCGCCCGTTATTTTATTAGTGGAGGCAAACCATGACCCCGCAATCGACCTGGCGTAAAATCGACGATTATCCGCTGTTCGTTATGGACACGTATGAGGATTATCACTTTGACCGCTATCTTAAAACGGGAATATTGCCGCTGCCGCCCGGCTTTAGCTTGCCAGCCGGTGGTTGTTCCTGTTTTTCGGCATTTAACCTTCCGGATCAGGCAATTTTTGGCCGGAACTATGATTGGACTAAAAACATCCCTATTCTGCTGCTGTTTACCCACCCCGCGAACGGCTATGCCTCAGCGTCAATGGTTGACCTTTCTCTGGGCTTTGGGACAAAAGAACCGTCATGGAAAGACCCTCGCGACCGGCAGTTATTATCTTTAGCGCCTTATATACCTTTAGACGGCATGAACGAGCGCGGTTTAACAGTGGCCTTGATGAAAGTCCCTAAAGCGCAGGCGCCATCTGATCCGAATAAGGTAAATATCATCTTCCTGGCAGCTATACGGTTGATGCTGGACAAGGCTCAATCGGTGGACGAGGCAATATCGCTGCTCGGTGAGTACAACATCACATTTATCCAGCAGCACTTTCTCATCGCCGACGCGGGCGGAAACTCAGCAATCATGGAGTTCGTCGACGGCGAAATTAAGGTCATCCGCAGCAAACATCCATGGCAGATATCCACCAACTTTATCCTTTCCGACAACTTGGAATCTCCAAGAACAATGTGTGCGCGATATAACACTATTGACAGAACACTCGAACAGACACAAGGTCGGATATCAACCGAAAAAGCCATGTCCTTATTAAAAGATGTGTCCCAGCATGGTGCCGTTAATACTACTATTTTTTCGATGATATATAACCTGATAAACGGCGAAATTGATATCGCTGTAGACCGGAAATTTGACCGTTTATACCACTACGGCCTCAACATGCAAAAATAGCGGCATACGGGTCTTCAAAGTGGCATTCGGCAACATCTCCGCCGGGTTTAGCCTAAGCCGATCTGCTTCATATAGGTCATGTTATCCCAGAACAGCCATTCCTCAATCATCACGCCGTCTTTCCAATGCCCCACGGTACACATGTTGATGGAATACTTCTTGCCTGTAGGCTGGATAAATTTCCCGTCCCCGGTCGGCATGGGCAAGCTAAAAGTCCCGGTCATGATGCCGATAACGGCCGTCCAGTCATCTGACCCGATCTTGACGGGATGAATTGCGATATTCGTATCGGGAGCATAGACAAACATCGCGTCCAGATCCTTGATATGCCGTTCGATGCCCGTTGTAGAATGGCCGTCAGGCCAATTGACTTTGACGTCTTTATGGTGACTTTCATGCAGCCGCGCCCAATCCCGGCCGCTGAAGACCTTAAAGTCCAGCTCATCGAAAGTCGCCAGGTTCTTCTTTACGGCCGTCTGCGCATCGGTGAACTTTTTCAACTCTTTTTCCATTTGCGTAATCTTGGCCAGCATTTCCGGTGAGTAGCCTTGCGTATTCTCTTTTTTCATGTTTGTATTCTCCTTTCACATCCATCTCATTTCTTAATAAGCCGTCCAACCGGAATCGGCGGTAATAACTGTACCATTTATAAAACTGGAATCATCACACGCCAGAAAAAGAGCAACCCTGGCAATCTCTTCCGGCTCTCCCACTCTGGGATTCAAATTCATACCGGCCATAGCTCGTTCCATACCAAACTGACTCGGGTTATAGATGGTTTTCCCAATATTTGTGTTGACTGCACCGGGAGCAATGGCGTTACAACGGATGCCAAGCTTGGCGTATTGAAAACCGACATTTTTGGTCAAGCCTATAACCGCGTGTTTTGAAGCCGTATAAGATACTCCTGCTCTGGAACCAAGAAGTCCTCCTGCTGAGGCGATATTAACAATAATGCCTGCTCCCTTTTTTATGAATATCGGCAGGGCTTTTCTTGTAGCGCGCATGGGGCCGGTAATATTAACGGCAAATACTCTTTCCCAAAGCTCATCCGTGACTTCGGCCGCGGGAACAAAATTATCCATTATACCGGCATTATTTACCAGGATATCCAGTGTGCCATATGTATTAATTGCTGTGTCGACAATATTCTGAATATCTTGCTCTTTCGCCACATTTCCCATTACAGCGGTAGCTATACCACCACCAAATGTAATTTCAGTGACAACCTTGTTCAAGGTTTCAAGATTAATATCTGAGACTACAACTTTGGCCCCCTCTTTAGCAAAAAGCAGAGCTATTGCCCTACCCATGCCGGATCCGGCGCCTGTGACTATAGCAACCTTGTTTTGAAGTTTCATCTGGACCTGCCCTCCTCCTGCTTTTAATTATGTAACGCTTTATCCTACCCATTGCATTTGCGTAATCTTTGCTCGCATTTCCGGCGAGTAGCCTTGAGTATTCTCTTTTTTCTTGTATTCTCTTTTCACATCGTTTCCAGCCTTAGCATACTCTTTTAAAAAAAGTTTTCCAACGACAAATCCATGTAATGAAATCGTTTAAAGAGGGTATTAATAGGATTGTTTGGCATTCTTATAAAAATTGTTCTTTTTCAAGTATAGTAAACAACATTTATTGATTTTTCTAACATCGTTATCAATCTTCAATTGAACGTATTTGTCTAAATATAGATGATTAGAGGGAAATCATCAATATATATTAGGAGACAAAAAAGATGAAAGCTCTGACGATTACTTTGGGTGTTCTTCTTGCTCTCGCTCTTACAGGACTTGGTTTTGAAATTAATGAGATTAATGGAACAAATGGTTATCTTTCTCAAGTGCATGCCTTGGAAACCGACAAAGCTAGTCTACAAAACCAACTTTCAAGTGCTAATTCTCAGATTTCAAATTTGCAAAATATAATTAACATTGAAGAAACTCAAACGATAATTAGCAATAAAACAATAAATCAATCTTCGGGGCAATCAACGAACGTAGCAACGTTTAAAGCTCAATATATTGGATATGTCAGTATCTCAGGGACGAGTACAACTACAAATGGATACATTGTTGTTAATGGTTCACAATACCAATTTGGTATGGAAAATACTCTAACAATACCAATATTATCTGGCTATATCTCCATCTCTTTTGGTAACACGAACTTTATCAACGATGCGTCAGCGACACTGACTGTTGATTACGTATATTAGAGGGATTATCTATTAACCGGGTGGTTAAGAGTTGTCCGCTGATAGCCGCGTTTGCTTTAGCTCTTTCTTTGCGGGCGGTAGGTTCTCTTGGCCGCCGGACGGTCGCCGCGGAAATCCGGCGCCATGATATTGAACAGCACGCTGATTTTCGGGTCCACCAGCCGGGAACTGATACGGTTCTCGATTTCATCCAGCGAACTTGATGTCGTTATCACCGTCGCCAGCTTGGCATTATAGCGGTGGTTGATCACCTGGTACAGTTTCTCCTGCGCCCA
>PMCB01000082.1 GCA_003153955.1 Dehalococcoidia bacterium
CCTTTCTCGGCGAATCTTTCGCCCCAGTCTTTCTGGCGGGCGATGAAGACGGGGATGCAGTTGACCATGGCGCAGCCGGCATTCAGGATTTGCTCGACGTACCACTTGGTGGCCATTTCAGAACCGACGGGCAGGTAGTTCAGCACGACATCGGTTTTGGTATCTTTGAGTATTTTGACGATGTTGGCGGTGGGGCCGGGGGCTTTTTCAATAACCTCGGAGAGATATTTTCCCAGGCTGTCGTTGGTCATACCGCGGTTAACGGTGACGCCGGTCTTGGGGACTTTATCAAAAACGATGGTATTATTCGGTTTGGCGTAAATGGCATCGGCCAGGTCCAGACCGACTTTATTCTTGTCAATATCGAAGGCGGCGACGAAGTTAATATCGCTGATATGATAACCGCCCAGGTTGACATGCATCAGGCCGGGCACGAATTCGTCTTCTTTGGCGTTCCGGTAGTAGTGAACACCCTGAACCAGCGAAGAAGCGCAATTTCCGACACCGATAATGGCTACATTAATTTTTCCCATTTAAATAAGATTCCTCCTCTTTTGTACGACCAATAAACCTTAACAAGCCCGACTATAATTCGTAACACATACGAATCCCTGTGTCAAGCTAGTTAAATACTTTTTCCGGCTGCCACAGCTTTTTTTCAGAATCAAAATGCAGGATACCCAGCAGGCTGCCATCCCAGGTATAAGCGCGGCAAAAATCATTCTTGCCCGTTTCATGATTATTTTCGGCCAGACTGACTAACGCACCGTTACGGATGGACTGCGCTTTTTCTGCGCTGACAATCGCAGTTTCCCAAAGAGATAATATACTGTCCATGGGATAAAGTAAACTTTCCCAATAGCCGCCACGGCAGGCTTCTTCAAGATTTTCCGGGGTTACGGCTTCATTGATATCAAAAATACCGCAGCGGGAACGTTCCAGCGCGGACAGAGTGGCGCCGCAGCCCAGTGCCTGCCCCAAATCGTTGGCCAGCGAGCGGATATAAGTGCCTTTCCCGCAGTTAACTTCGATAGTGAGAAAGGGATTTTGCCAATCCCTGATTTCCAAAGAGTAAATTTTGGCCGTGCGGGCTTTGCGTTCGACGTCGATACCGGCCCGGGCTAATTCATAGAGGGGTTTGCCCTGATGCTTGACAGCGCTGTACATCGGGGGAATCTGGGTAATTACGCCGCGGAAGGAATTCAGAGCAGTTTCTATTTGGGCGAGAGTAACGGCGGAAGCGTCGCATTTTTGGGTAACGGCGCCTTCACGGTCATAACTATCGGTGGACACTCCGAGTTCAATTTCGGCGCGGTAAGTCTTGGTGGTGTCCATGAGATATTCGACAAGGCGGGTGGCCTGGCCCAGGCAGACGGGCAGAACACCGGTGGCCATGGGGTCGAGGGTACCGGCATGGCCGACATGTTTTTCCCCGGTCAGCCGTTTGACCATGGCGACGACAGCAAAAGATGTTTTACCTGCCGGTTTATTGATGTTTAAAATACCATCCATAATCAATGCCTGCTACGGCGCGGGTTTCTCTTCCGAGGAGATATCGTTGATAATTTTCAGTACCTTGGCAGCCTTCTCCATCGTATTATCGAGACGGAAACTGAGTTCGGGGATGCGCCTGGTTTTCATGCGTTCGCCCAGTTCGTGACGGATATAGCCGGAAGCAGACTCCAGCCCTTTGATGGTATCGGCTTTTTCGAGGTCGGTGCCGTAGCGGCTGATAAAGACTTTGGCATAGCGCATGTCTTTGGTAATTTCAACGGAAGTGACAGAAACGAAAGTGCCAAGTCGCGGGTCTTTGATATAACGCTGTACAATATCGCTGATTTCCTGGCGGAGGAAGCTGTTTAGTCTCTCAACGCGATAAGTCATCTCGCCAACCCTTTATCCGGATTTTTCATTTCGGAAGAACTCCAGACCGTCGCCGACCTGAAAATCGGTGAAGGAATCGACGCCGATACCGCACTCAAAACCGGAAGCAACTTCACGGACATCGTCTTTGAATCGGCGCAGGCTGCTGATTGGTCCTTCGTAAACCTTCTGTTTGCCGCGGAGCACCCTCATGGAACTGCTGCGGGTAACTTTACCTTCGGTCATGAAGACACCGGCGATTTTTTCTTTCTTACCGGCGGTGAACACTGCCCGTACTTCACCATGTCCGTCGATGACTTCCACAAAAGTGGGTGTCAACATACCTTTCAAGGCTTTGGTGACATCATCAACCATGTTGTAAATGATGTTGTAGAAACGGAGGCTGACGCCTTCGCGTTCGGCGGCACCCTTGGCGCCGGGTTCGGCCTCGGTGTTAAACCCGATGATGACAGCTTTAGAAGCAATCGCCAGCATGATGTCATTTTCGTTGACATTGCCGGTAGAACTATGAATGACACGGACTTTGATTTCGTCCGAAGAAAGTTTCTCAAGTGATGTCTTGATAGGCTCGATACTGCCCTGAACGTCGGTCTTTAAAATGATGCTGAGTTCTTTGACCTTGCCTTTACTGATCTGGTCGAAAACGTTGCTGAGACTGACGGTACGGGCGACAGCAGTTTCCAGCTCAATCTCATGATGCCGTTTCTCGATGGCCGCATTGGCTGCTTTTTCATCTTCGACGACTGTCATGACATCGCCCACGCCGGGGACATTGCTCAAACCAAGGACCTCGACGGGAGTGGAAGGCGTCGCTTTTTTTACGCGTTTGCCGGCGTCATTGAACATGGCTTTGACACGGCCCCAATTTTCCCCGACGACAATCATATCGCCGACTTTCAGGGTGCCGGAGCTCACCAATACAGTGAAAAGGGCACCGCGCGTGCGGTCCATTTCGGCTTCGATGACAGTGCCTTCTGCCGGTTTGTTCGGGTCGGCTTTAAGGTCCTGCAGTTCGGCCACGACCATCAGGTTTTCCAGCAGATCTGAAATACCCTTTTTATCTTTGGCGGAAACGGGGACGCTGACGGTATCGCCGCCCCAGTCCTCAACGACAAGGCCGACTTCGGCCAACTGCTGTTTCACACGGTCGGGATTAGCGCCCGGTTTATCAATTTTGTTAATGGCCACGACGATGGGCACGCCGGCCGCACGGGCATGGTCGATTGCTTCGAGGGTCTGCGGCATGACGCCGTCATCGGCGGCGACAACGAGCACGGTAATATCCGTTACCTGAGCGCCGCGGGCGCGCATGGCCGTAAAGGCTTCATGACCCGGAGTATCCAGGAAGGTAATTTTTTGACCGTTAAAGTCGACTTGATAGGCGCCGATATGCTGGGTAATACCGCCGGCTTCACTATCCACGACATTGCTGGAACGTATGGCGTCCAGTAATTTCGTTTTGCCGTGGTCGACATGGCCCATAATTGTAATAACGGGCGGGCGCGGCAGTAAACCGGTTGTCTGGTCGGCTTTCTGGGCGCTCTGTTTATTGGCTTCGCTGAGGTGGGCATTGGCACCGGCAACATGTTTGCTGAGGTGTGCTTCAAACCCGAGATCGGCGGCAATGGCGGCGGCCGTTTTAAAATCAATAACCTGGTTGATATTCGCCATGATGCCGGCGCGAATCAACCGTTTGATAATATCAACAGGACTGACCTTAAGCAGGTCCGATAATTCACGGACGCTCAGAGCCGAGGGAAATTCAATAACAGTGGCTTTCTGGCCGGAAGTTTCATTCCCGCTCTTCTCGTCGTTAATTTGATTGGCATCTTTTCTTCTTTCCGAGCTTACCACTATCTACTCCCATCAGAGCTTAGCTGCGTACTCTTTTAGTCTCTGGAGGTCTTCCCGGGTAAGTGTCGTACGCATTACATATTCCAGGCGATTACTCTTCAGGCCGCTTTCCCAACATTCTTTTGTATTGCAAAGGTAAGCGCCGCGTCCCGGCTTCTTACCCTTAATATCAATCACGATGCCTTCATCTTTGGTTTTAACGATACGCACCAGTTCCCGCTTGGCTTTCACCTGACGGCAGGCGATACAGGTACGTTCCGGTACAGCTTTAGCTGAACCGGGGCGGGAATCAATAGGTGTCTCCCTCTTCATCGTCAACTACAAACTCCTGCCGGCGGCCGCCTTTGCGCGGACGGGCTCCTTCTTCCTCTGATGATTTACCTGATCCCTTCTTTTTCTTCTTGTTGGCTTTGCCGCCTTCAGGTTGAGCAGCTTTGGGACCCAGGATATCTTCAGCAAAGCGGATCTCCACTTTACCGGGTTTTGCTTTTTGTTCAAAATTGACCGGTTTGCCGATAACCGCTTCTTCGATAACAGGTTTGGTTTTTACTTCTTCGGCTTCTTCTTCGGCGGGAAGTTCTGCCGCTTCTTTTGAAACTGCGGCCATTACCGGTTCAGCTTGAGCCGATTGTTCTGCGGCGGCTGCAGCGGCGTCTTCAGCAGGTTTGGCCGCGGCACGTTCTGCTTCATAAACAGAAGCGGGTTTGATATCAATACGCCAGCCGGTTAATTTGGCCGCCAGGCGCGCATTCTGTCCTTCTTTGCCAATGGCTAGTGAAAGCTGCCTGTCCGGCACGATAACCGTGGCCTGACCATCAGTTTTGTTCAACTCGACTGCAACAATCTGGGCGGGGCTGAGGCTGCTGGCGATGAAAGCGAACGGGTCGGCGTTCCAGAGCACGACATCAATTTTTTCGCCGCTTAATTCGCTGACGATATTCTGGATGCGGATACCGCGGAGGCCGACACAGCAGCCAACCGGGTCGATGCCGGGTTGACGCGCCGCGACGGCGACTTTACTGCGGAAACCGGCTTCACGTGCTACCGATTTTATTTCAACGGTCCCGTTGGAAACTTCGGGGACTTCCAGTTCAAATAACCGCTTGAGCAGTTCAGGATGGGAACGGGAAACAATAACCCGCGGGCCGCGCGGTGTTTTAGCGACTTCAACCATGTAGACCTTGAGCCGCTGCCCGATGCGATAGCGTTCATTGGACATCCATTCATTCGAGGGCAATACCGCTTCGACCCGGCCGAGGTCGATTAAAACCTGCCTGGGTTCGATGCGCTGGATGACGCCGCTGACAATATCGCCGGACTTGCCGGCATATTCTTCAAAAATGGCGCTGTGTTCCGCCTCATGGAGACGCTGGAGAATAACTTGCTTGGCAGTTTGCGCGGCGATACGGCCGGCATCCTGGGGCGTGGATTCCACCATGATTAATTCGCCGAGTTTCACATCGGACTTAATTTTCTTAGCTTCACTCAGGGATATTTCCTGTTTTGGGTCCGCCGGTTTGGCGACAACAGTTTTTTCCGCCCACACCTCGACGCGGCCGGTGCTGCGGTTGATCTTAACCTCNNATATTCTGAGTGGGCATAAAGCTATCTTTGCGATAGGCAGATACCAACGCAGATTCAACTGCTGAGATCACTACCTCTTTAGGCAGGTTCTTCTCAGCCGATAATTGGGTGATTGCGAGCAGAAACTCGCTTTTCATCTCAGGCTAAGCCTCCAAAATATTTTTCCCGTTCAAGAAAAAAAGTGGGAACTACGCCCACTTCAAACAGTTAGAAGTATAACATGTTCAAAATAAATAGGCAAGTAAAAATAATATGGAGATTAAGCTATCTTTTAATATAGAATTCGCAGAGCGGCAACCGTAAAAAATGAAAAGCCGATGTTTTTTAAAAGGAGACTGCGACGTTAACCTACCGGGAGATTACGGCATCAATTATCAGGAACAAGCCGAACCATATATCCCCCCCTGGGTTGATTTCAAATGCTCAGCGGGAGCTGCCTTTCAGGATGAGTTCCGGTTTCTTGATAAAGACCTTGGTACCGGGGGGAACAGATTCTGTCAACCAGACATTGCCGCCGATGACCGATCCGGCGCCGATTACCGTTTCGCCGCCCAGTATTGTAGCACCTGCGTAAATAATGACGTCGTCCTCAATGGTGGGATGGCGTTTTTTAGTTCTTAGCCGCTCGACATCTTCTTTGGGGATGGCAAGTGCGCCGAGGGTGACACCCTGATAGATTCTGACGCGGTTCCCGATATCCGCTGTAGCGCCAATAACCACACCGACTCCGTGATCGATGAAAAAACTCGCCCCGATGTTTGCGCCCGGATGAATATCAATCCCGGTAAGGCCGTGAACGTATTCGCTGATAATGCGCGGCATCAGCGGGATGTTTTGCCGGTAAAGATGGTGTGCTATGCGGTAAACCGTCACAGCAAGAATGCCCGGGTAACAGAGAATAATTTCATCCAGGCTGCCGGCGGCGGGGTCTCCTTCATATCCGGCCTGCACGTCTTTGGTTAACAGCACCTTCAGTTCAGGCAACTGTTTCATGAATCGGATCGCCTCCTCGCGGCCTTGTTCGTCACAATAGACGCAGGAAAGGCCTTTCCCTGCATTATCGCTTTTTAGACATAACGTGATTTGGTGTGAAAGTTGTTCGAACAATAATACTGCTTCCTGTCCGAGATAATATTGCAGGCTCACTTTGTCGAGCTTTACCGGCGCAAAATACCCGGGGAACAAAATCCGCCGGAACTGGTGAATTATGCGAATGATGGCATCTCTTGATGGAACAGGCTCCGAACTTTCACGGTCAAAATTATTAACATCATTATGTATTTCGACAAGTTTCTCAACAATTTCGGGGATATCTTCCCGGTAATCATATAGTCCCCGAATCGCCGCTAACCGCATTTCTTCTTTCGGATTAATCACCATTGTGGTCTCCTTAATTGCTTCACTTTGGACAGCCACACTAATCAAGTTTACTAAAATATAGCTTAATATTATCTCCCGGACTATCAAGTAGTCATAAAACCGGCAAGGAATATCTTACATTTTTATAACGTCATTGGTCCGGGGAAATCCCTGACCACGGTTATCTTGACCGCACGCATTAAAAATCAGGTAGCAAACAGGTATCCGCTGGGTTATAATAATAGCTACCTGTGTTCAGAGCTAATTAATCGCAGGCGGGGCTTATTTTGAGTCCTGAACCGCATATCGGGGATTATGAATAATAATATTGATAAGTTAAAACAGGCAACTATCAGGGAAGTCGATGCAGACGGGGAGCAACTGCAGGAACTTTCCTTGAAAATTCATGATAATCCGGAGCTGGGCTTGCATGAATTCAAGGCGTGCGAATGGCTGACCAAATATCTGGCCAACAGAAACTTCCGCATAGAGCGCGAAATCTGCGAGATGCCGACGGCATTCCGGGCGACCTACGGCAAGGGCAAACCTCGCATCGGGTTGCTGGCGGAATATGATGCTTTGCCGGGGGTCGGACACGCCTGCGGACATAGCTTGATCTGCGCCATCGCGGTGGGGGCGGCCGCGGCGGCGAAAAAAGCCGCCGACCAATACGGCGGCAGTGTCGTGGTTATCGGCACGCCGGCGGAAGAGAACTACGGCGGGAAAATTGTAATGGCGCGTAAGGGCGCATTTGACGACCTGGATGCCGCGATACTGGTGCACCCCGACAGTGTGGATATCGCAGCGGTGCCGGCAATCGCCTGCCAGCAAATGAATGTGGAATTCTTCGGTAAAGCGGCCCATGCTTCGGCGAATCCCGCGGCAGGTATCAACGCGCTGGATGCGATGATACTTGCTTTCAATAATATCAACGCTTTACGCCAGCAAATTCGGAGCGACGGACGGATTCATGGTATTATTACGGACGGCGGGCAGGCGGCCAATATCATTCCCGAACATACCGCGGGTGAATTTTATGTCCGTGCCGCGGATGATGCTTATCTTGATGAACTGCTGGAAAAAGTATTAAATTGCTTCGTTAGCGCGGCGCTGGCGACCGGCGCGCGCCTGGAATATAAGCCGGACGAACTGCGGTATGCCGGCATGCGCAGCAACATAACGCTGGCCCAGCTTTATGTGGACAACATGCGCACGGTGGGCAGAGAAGTCATGTTAGCCTTACCGGTATTAACAACAAATTTGTTCAGCACCGATATGGGTAACGTGAGCCACAGGACGGCGGCGATACACGCAATGGTATCAATCGCGCCGCCGGGAATTTCGCCGCATACCGCAGAGTTTGCGTCCGCGGCCGGGTCCGACTCAGGATTCAAAGGGATGAACGATGCCGCAAAAGCGGTTGCGATGATGATTGTCGATTTATTGAGCAATAAAGAAACAATGAAAAAAGTAAGAACAGAATTCGAGCAGGGAAAATAACAGGAGAACATATGATTATCGCAGTCGATGCTTCCGGTGGGGAATATGCCCCCCATGAAATAGTAAAAGGTGCCGTGAAAGCGGCGCAGGATTTCAAAATCGGGATTGCGCTGGTGGGTAAAAAAGAGATCCTGCATGTTCAAGCCAGGCGTTACATGAAGGACCTGGATATTACGATTGTGGACGCGCCGGAATACATCGATGACGCCGAATCGCCTATCGAAGCGGTGACCAAGAAACAAAATTCCTCGATCGTGGTCGGCACGATGATGGTGAAAACCGGCAAAGCGGATGCTTTTGTATCAGCCGGCAGCACCGGAGCCGTGATGTTCGCGGCCTTCGCGATGCTGGGCAGGGTCGAAGGCATCGAGCGACCTGCCATCGGGAGCATTATTACCATCAATATCACCAGCCCTTTCCTGCTGCTGGACTGCGGCGCCAATCCGAACTGCCGCCCGAAACACCTGTATCAGTTCGCACAGATGGGCAACATCTATGTCAAAGAAGTGTTCGGTGTGGCTAAACCGCGCATTGCCTTGCTGAATAACGGTGAAGAAGAGAAAAAAGGCAACACATTGGCCAGCCAGACTTACCAGGTATTGAAAGCCTCCGACCTGAATTTTGTCGGTAATATCGAAGGACAGAACCTTTCCAAGGGCATGGCGGATGTGGTGGTCACGGACGGATTTACCGGCAATATTGTGCTGAAAACGCTGGAAGGCGTCGGCGAGGCATTTATTAAACTAAAGAACAACACGCCTTCGACTTCGAGCGCAGATACGATGCAATTGGATGCCGGTTTCGGCTCCCTGGTGAAAAGAATCGATTACCGCGAATCCGGAGGGGCCTGCCTGCTGGGATTGAACGGCAATGTTATCATTTCCCACGGACGCAGCCAGTCAAAGGCAATCAGAAACGCCATCAGCATGGCCAAGCAAAGCGTTGACCGGCATGTCTGCCAGATTATCCAACAATCCAAGTTCACTGAACCGGTGACCCCAAATGAAACTAACGGCGAAGAAAAATCCTGAGTTATCAATAGTTTTAGCGGAGCAGAATTACATTGAGTGAAAATAGCTACGAAGTCGTCATCGTCGGGGGTGGCCCCGCGGGGTTGACCGCCGGACTTTACGCTGCCAGGGCGGGCTTAAGAAGCATCCTGATTGACAAAGGGATTTTCGGCGGGCAAATAACTTATGCCGAGCATGTGGAAAATTTTACCGGGTTTCCGGACGGCATCAGCGGGATGGAACTCGGGGAAAAAATGCATCAGCAAGCGCAAAAGCACGGATTGAATACGGTATCCGCTGAAGTCACCGGGCTGGAAATTAATGGTGGGCTGAAAATCATCAAAACCACCGATGGTAACTATACCGGAAAGACTGTGATTCTGGCCGGCGGCGCGGTGAGAAGAAAACTGGGAGTGGAAGGGGAGACCAGATTGATGGGCAGGGGTGTTTCTTACTGCGCGGTTTGCGACGGGTCATTTTTTCAGGGCCGGAACCTGGTGGTAATCGGTGGCGGAGACACGGCCATTACCGAGGCGCTGCACCTCACTCACTTTGCCACTAAAGTCACGATCATCCACCGGCGCGACCAGCTGCGGGCGACATATGTGCTGCAGCAAAAAGTAAAATCCGAACCCAAAATAGATTATTTATGGGACAGTGTTGTTACCGGAATCGAGGGCGCGGAAAACGTGGAAAGGATCAAGCTGCTTAACGTAAAAACGGGAGAGACTTCGGTGAAAGAAGTTTCCGGGGTTTTTGTCGCGGTCGGCACCAGTCCGGACACGGAATACATCAAAGGCATCGTGCCGCTGGACGAATCCGGCTATATCATCACCAATGAAAAAATGGAGACGGCAATACCCGGTATCCTGGCGGCCGGGGATATCCGCCATAATTCGGCGCGTCAGGCAATCACGGCGGCCGGGGACGGGGCGACGGCAGCGATTTACGCGCAGAAATATTTAACCGAGAGTATTTGAAATTTACCATTGCTGAATCATTAACAGGTATATCAACATATTCTAATTCTCCCTTAAATCCCTCCTTATAAAGGAGGGAGATTATATTACCGGTATATTGAGATAAAGAGTAAAAATATTATTAAAATAAATAGCTGAAAATGCTGTATAATTTAACAGCCACCAACTCACCGCGTGTTGTGAAAACATTTATAATTACAATTAAGGAGAAAACATGAAAGTTATTTTTATGGAAGATGTGCCTAATGTAGGCAAAGCCGGTCAAATTAAAGACGTTGCCGATGGTTACGGCTCGAATTATTTGATTCCGCATAAACTGGCGGTGGCAGCCAAACCGGGAGATATCAAAAACGTCGAGGCGCAAATCAAAGCGCGGGCGCGGGTTGCCGCCAAGACCGAATCCGAAATGAAAGCATTAGCGGCTGAACTGGAAAATAAAGAAATTACGATTAAAGCCAAGGTCGGACAGCAGGACCGGCTTTACGGCAGTATCACCTCCGCGGATATCTCCGCCGGACTGGCAAGCGCCTTTAAGGTGAATGTCGATAAGAAGAAAATCGAACTGGCGGAACCTATCCGGAGCCTCGGCACTTATGAAGCAACCATCAAACTGGGTAAAGACATCGCTACCAAAATAAAAGTTACGGTCGCCCCCGAAGAAGCGGCTTAGATATTTTTTGAAATTACGAGGAGCAGGCTGTCGTGTATAACGATAAACTCCCCCCTCACGATATTGCGGCAGAAGAAGCGGTTATCGGTTCGCTGTTAATTGACGGCGCGGCGATTTACGAGATTGCGACGCTGCTGGAAAAAGATGATTTTTATCACGAGCCGCACCAGTATTTATACGCGGCCTGCGTCTCGCTTTATGCACGCAGCGAAGCGATTAACCAGATCACCGTGGCGCAGGAAATGGACCGGCTGGGGAAACTGGAACAATGCGGCGGGGTCGCCTATCTCTCGCACCTTATTTCGGTGGTGCCGACGCCGCTGGATATCCTGGATTACGCGCAAATCGTTTACCGCCTGTCCATCAGCCGCCATTTGATATCGGCGGGACAGCAAATCACCAACATCGGTTTCATGGCGGACGCCGAACCGCGCGCCAGCATTAGTAAAGCGGAAGACATCCTGCTCAAACTGGCCCAGACACGCGGCACGCGTGATTTCCTGCATGTCCGGCAGGTGCTGGACTTGTACTTCGAACCGAAGCCCTTAGGGGAAGACGGCGAAGTGGTTCCCATCACCAAAGTGATGTCCGGTTTTAACGCGCTGGACAATATCACCGGCGGATTCGGGCGTTCCGACCTGATTATCGTGGCCGGGCGTCCCGGTATGGGCAAAACATCTTTTGCTTTGAACATCGCGCGGAATGCCTGCGTCGAACAGAATGCCTGCGTGGCCATTTTCAGCCTGGAAATGTCCAGCGAGGAACTGGTCACGAGGCTGATTTCAACCGAAGCCAGCGTCCTTTCAACGCATGTCCGCCTGGGCATGCACTCGGAAATGGACGAGCGGAAAATCCTGAGCGCCATCGGTACGCTTTCCGAAACCAAGATTTACATCGACGATTCGCCGAAACTGCGCATGTCCGAAATCCGCAGTAAAGCGCGCCGCCTTTTATACGAACAGAAAGTCAATCTGATTATTATCGACCACCTGGGCCTGATTGACGCCGACGGCTATATGAATAACCGTGTGCAGGAAATCGGGTATATCACCCGCAACCTGAAGGCTTTAGCCCGTGATTTACAGGTGCCGGTCATCGCCGTTTCCCAGTTGAGCCGCGCCGCTGAAGTCCGGCAGGACCGCTCGCCGCAGCTTTCCGATTTAAGGGACTCCGGCACCATCGAGCAGGACGCGGATATGGTCATTTTCATCTACCGGCAGGATTATTATTATCCCACCCGGGAAAAATGGGAGATTGAACATCCTGACAAAGAATATCCAGAAGGAATCGCCAATATCAGCGTGGCAAAACACCGCAACGGTCCGACCGGCGAAGTCAGCATCCATTTCACTCCGAAGTATTACCGGTTTGAGAATATCGCGGCGCAGGAAGAAAGCCTGTTATGAACGACTTTAGCGGTTTTCCGGCAAGAATGGAATATACCCCGGTGCCAAATATTTTCCTGAACAGCCTGCTGGCGGAAATAACCGACACAGCGGAATTGAAGGTGACACTGCATCTTTTCCGCTTATTATATTTTAAAAAAGGTTCCCCCCAGTATGTCACCTATAGCGAACTGCTCAGCGATGCCGGGTTGATGTCCTGCATTAACAACGATGAAGAAATATTGCGGCAGGCGCTGGCAGCGGCCGTGCAAAGAAAGACGATTCTGCATGCCGCCGCGGAAGACGGCAAACATGAAGATATTTACCTGCTGAATACGGCAGCCAACCGGGAAGCCGTCGGGAAAATTGAAGACGGGGAAAAGCAATTCGCGGGATTTGAAACGAAGCGTGTCATCCCCGAAGTTCCCGCGGCAGCGCAGCCTAACATTTTTACGATGTACGAGGAAAACGTCGGGTTATTGACGCCGATGATCGCGGAAGAATTGCGGGACGCGGAAAAAATGTATCCCGAATCCTGGATAAAGGACGCTATCAAAGAAGCGGTGAACGCCGGAAAACGGAACTGGCGGTACATAGCCGCCATCCTGGAACGGTGGGCAACCGAAGGCAAAAGCGATGGAACACATCTCAGAGATTTTAAAAAAACAGACCCTGACAAATTCATCAAAGGCAAATACGGCCATGCCGTCAAACGCTGAGCCGCTGCCAGCTGAAGAGCCCGAGAAAGTTTGTCCGGTCTGTAAAGGCGCGCGGTTCGTGCACCCGCTGTTGTCGCCGGGCAAACCCGATTACAACCGTATCGTGCCGTGTCGTTGTGTCGAGCAGGAAGGGGATACCAAAAGGCAATCCCGACTGCAGACTTACAGCAACCTCGGCACGCTGACCCGCCTGACATTTGCCAATTTAATCCCAGAAGGCAAAGTCAAGGAATCCGCCAGTCAGGAACAATTCCACCGGGTCTATGACGCGGCTAAGAAATTTGCTGCCAAACCGGAAGGCTGGCTGGTGATTACCGGGCATTCCGGCTGCGGGAAAACCCATCTGGCTGCGGCGATTGCCAACGAACGCATCGCGCACAAGCAACCGGCTTTTTACGTTACGATTCCTGACCTGCTGGACCACCTGCGGGCCAGTTTCAGCCCCGGCAGCGAGATGCCCTATGACGAATTCTTCGACCAGGTAAAGAACGCGCCGTTGTTGATTATGGACGATTTCGGGGCGCAATCCAGCACCCCCTGGGCCAAAGAAAAGCTCGACCAGTTATTGAACCACCGGTATGCCCACCGCCTGCCGACCGTGATCGTTTCCATCGTGCCTGTTGAGGAACTGGAAGACCGGGCGCGCAGCCGGTTGAACAATACCGATTTTTGCCAGATATATACCATCGGCAGCAAACCGCCGGCGCTTTATTCCAACGGCTGGGCGCCGTGGTTCGAACTGCAGAAAAAAATGACTTTCGAGAGTTTCGACTGGAAACGGGTCAACTTACCGCTGGAGCAGCGGCAGAACCTGGAGGCGGCTTATAACCTGGCGCTGGATTTTGCCAAATCCCCGGAAGGCTGGCTCGTTTTTGCGGGCGTCAACGGCAGCGGCAAAACGCATTTAGCTTCGGCGATTGTCAATTACCGCTACAAACTGGG
>PMCB01000028.1 GCA_003153955.1 Dehalococcoidia bacterium
AAATTTAGAACCTATTTTGATTAAGGGGTACTGACAAAATCGCTGAACAATTAGACTGACATAATCGCTGGACAACAACATAGGCACTGAATATCCGGTAATATCCGGATTAAATGAAATTATTATGAGGACGGGAATATTACCGGTATAATCTGTTTTCAAATACAAACAGCCAACCGGCGGTGAAACTGGCCCGAAGCCTCCGAAGCAAGAATAATATTAATAGAGATTAGGGAGAGGTTACAATGAAAACAAGAAAACTCGGTGCTACGCCTCTGAATCTTTCCGTGGTGGGTATCGGCACCTGGCCGATGGCAGGTACGGACAGGTTCGGTTGGGGGCCGCAAGATGACAATGTTTCAATCAACACGATTCATCGCGCCGTCGAACTGGGTGTAAACTGGATAGACACCGCCCCGATTTACGGAGTGGGACACGCCGAAGAAGTGGTGGGGAAAGCACTAAAAGGGTTGTCGAAAAAGCCCCTGGTTGCCACCAAAGCTCAATTTATGTGGAAACCGGACAAAACAACGATACTGGTACGTCTTGACCGGGAAAGGGTGCGCCAGCAATGCGAACTGAGTATGGAAAGGCTGGGCATAGATTTCATCGATATGTACATGATTCATTGGCCGGACCCGATCGCCTACGTTGAAGAAGCCTGGGAAACCCTGGCTGAACTGGTAAAGGAAGGTAAAGTCGGTTATATCGGCGTCTCCAATTTCTCGATAGAACAATTGGAGATGGTAAAGCCGATCCATCCGGTGGCATTCCTGGAACCGCCCTACAGCATGCTGGAACGCGGCGCGGAAAACGGGCTGCTGGAATATTGCGGGCAAAACAACATCGGGGTGATCACTTACAGTTCTTTACAGCAGGGACTACTGGCCGGCGGCGCCATCGATATTAATAAATTGACGCCGAAAGACGTGCGGCGCACCAGCCCGCATTTCAAAGAGCCCGAGTACGGCATCAACCTTAAACTGGGGCCGCAATTAGCCGCTTTTTCCAATCGATCAGGCCATACCGCCGCACAACTGGGACTTGCATGGAACCTGAGACGGCCGGAGGTAACCTCAGCGATCACCGGCCCCAGAACCCCGGCCGAAATCGAAGACAGCAGCAAAGCCGCGGATTGGCAATTGACGCCGGAAGACATTGCCGCCGTGGAAAAGATACTGACCGGGCGGCAAGAGTCACTAAAAGCGGCAGGATGATATCCAGCGCTGAGCTTTTTATAAGGGAATTAGTAAAAAGAGGCCAGATTAATCCGGCCTCTTTTATAATTGATATTTCCGTTGTTCTGCCTAGTGTCCCATTGACTTCTTCAGTTTTTGGTCGATCCAGAACCGCGAGGTGTAGAACGATAGGCTTTGCGGACTGCGTGAAATCGAACCGAACTGGCCGGAATAACCCTTGAGCCACGGCTGAGCAATGGAATATTTAACCGGATTCATCAGGGAGATAGCAAAATGCTGCCGGGCAACATATTCATTTGCCTCGATTAATATTTTCTTGACTTCAGCTTCGGTTGTCGCTTTGATGGCCCGCGGATAAAAACTGTCCATCACCGGGTCGCTGACTTTCAATTGCGGTGTGCCGGAGGAATTGGTACAAAAACGGGTGAGTTGGCGCAGCGGTTCATGGCCGGTGCCAAGAGAGCCGCCGGCGCGGGCAGCCATCTGGTCGTGTTTCTGCTCGGTCTGAATAAAAGCCACCAGGGCGGCTGATTCCATCGGCCGGATTTCCATGTCGATGCCCACCTGGGAAAGATACAACTTAACAATTTTTAACAGCTCTAAGTCCGCGGCGATATCAGCCACGATATTAGTCTTAAATCCGTTGGGATAACCGGCTTCGGCTAACAGTTTTTTAGACATCGCCGGGTTATAGGCATATTCGTCCTTGAGGTCTTGCGGCCACTGCTCGAACGGCCATGCCCAACCCTTCATATACCGTGAAGTGATTGAAGATGGATAAGGTTCGACCGCGCCTTCGTAATAATTTTTGGCGATGGCCGGTAAATCGATTGCCATCTGCATCGCCTTGCGGACCCTGATATCATTGAACGGTTTTACATCGTTTCTCGGGTCCAGCGTTGTGGTGGAATCAGGATGGGCGACGATCAGCATCTCCGGATTAGTCTTCTTGATTTGCATGGCCTGGGCTGCGGAGATATGGTCGATGACGTCAACCTTGCCGGCACGCAGAGCTTCCAGCGCATCCGCTTCGCCCGGGATGACCAGAACCTTCAGTGTATCGACGTAGGGGAGTTTATTTTGCGGGTGGCGTTCGTCATGGCCCCAATAATTGGGGTTCTTCACCAATGTCGCGGAAGAACCACTGACGAATTCCTTCAACATAAAAGGGCCGGTGCCGATAGCATGATGCCAATCATCGAGGTTTCCCCATTTCTCTATCGATTCCCGGGCCTCGATTGCCGCCGTCGGGCTATGAACCGTCACGACGGTTTCTGAGATAAATTCGGGATTCGGCGTCTTCCACTTTAAAACAACGGTGTATTTATCCGTTGCGGTGACGGATATCAGATCTTTATAAGCGCTGACGTTGCCGTGATACGGGGCAGGTTTGGTAAAACCGCTGCCCAGCCCGTATAGCCGGTGGTAGTGATATTCAACATCATAAGCCGTAAACTCGCGGCCGCTGACCGGGGGGATATCCTGCCAGTTAATCCCCTTGCGGATATGCACTACCATAGTGTCCGGCGCGGGGAACTCCCAGCTTTCTGCGAGTAAACCTTTTAAATATTGTTTGGGGGGTACTCCCTTGAAATCGTAAATCGCCGGGTCCAGAATCCAATCTTCGGCAAACAGTCTTTCCATCCAACCGGAATATATCTGTGTAATATGGTCGCTATGAATCGGGTCTAAATTCGAAGGGTTGGTCGTGCTGCGGATAACCATTTCCCCGCCGTATTGCGGCTCGCCCAGTTTGTCCCACCATTTTCCGGCCTGTTTTTTCATAAAATCTCCTTTCCTGACAGAACAATTATTGTTGTATTAAGACAGATTATTTACCGCCGTCTTCGCGGAAGGTAAATCATTATCAATTCTGAAGTTTATTCCACCTGGATGACTTGCCAGTATTTTCCGCAGGTCAACCCTAAACTTCCTGCGATGATGCCGCGTGGCTACTAATGATAGAAATAAATTATCTCAACATCCTAATATTGTATGTTTATACGCACATATGGTATAGTATTCAGTATCGAATATAGCAGATTAAGGTGCAGTATACCATCGGTTTTTACTCTTTGTCAAATAGAACAAGTGCCGTAATCGATATTCGCATTGCACAATTTTATCACGGGCTGACATTAATTATCGTGATAATAAAAGAGGGGTTAGAAGATGGTTTTTGAGGATAATAAAATTCGCAATCGGCACATGCAAGCCCGGCAATTATTAGGCAGGGCAAGACGTTTGATGCTTTATGCCAGAAACAAAGAACTGGCGCCGTACCATATTTCTTCCAACCAGGCATTCCTTTTGTTCGTCCTTTATTATCACAGCCATAATCATCCGGACCACAAGATAACACTAGCAGAATTATCTCAACAGACCGACCGGGAGAAAAATACTATATCCCTGCAAATGACGACGATGGAAAAAGACGGACTGGTCAAAAAGATCCGGGAAGTTCCCAAATCAAACCAGTTGAGTTTTGAGTTGACCGAGAAAGGTCTCGATGCTTTCCACAAAAGTAAAGACTGGAAGACAGATAAAGCTATCATGTCGGCTTTGTCCAAAGAAGAAATTGACCTTTTTATGGCCTTGCTGAAAAAAATCATCAAGAAAGCCGAAAAATACCAATAAATCGCTTTTCAGCCACCGCGCAAAACCGTGGATAATACGGCTGATCCCGGAATAACCGGGACCGGTTTAACAAGTACGCGCCGGACCTTCGTAAGCGGCAAATGTTTTTCTTGTGTTCAAACATAAGTTATTTACGTATGATAAATCATACAGACTTAAGGAGAAATTAATGTCTGGCGGATACATGGGAAAACTGCTCTTCGTTAACCTTTCCACCGGAGAGATAGAAGAAGAACCACTCGACGAAAACATTTGCCGTAATTTTATCGGCGGCAACGGTATCGGGGCGAGGATGCTGTACAGCATGCAGAAAGGCGGAGTCGACCCACTCGGACCGGAAAATATGCTGGGGATTTTGACAGGGCCTTTCACCGGCACAATGGTGCCCCCGGGCTTGCGCTACATAGCCGTAGCCAAATCGCCGTTGACCGGCGGCTGGGGAGAAGCTAATTCCGGTGGGTTCTTCGGGCCAAACCTTAAATTCGCCGGCTGGGATGGGGTTTATTTCACCGGCATTTCGCCCAGGCCGGTATTTCTGCTCCTCGACGACGGTAAAGCCGAATTGAAAGACGCTGCTTACCTTTGGGGAAAAGACTCTTATGATACCGAAGATATCTTGATGGCTGAATACAAAGACTCACGCGTAATCTGTATCGGACCGGCCGGAGAGACACTTTCATTGATTTCCTGCATCATGACCAATCACGGCAGCGCCGCCGGGCGTTCCGGGCTGGGCGCGGTCATGGGTTCCAAGAAACTTAAGGCAGTGGTGGCTCGCGGCAACAAAGAAGTTGTTATCGCGGATAGAACCGCGGCCCAGAAATATATCGTAGCGCATATTAAAACCCTGAAAGAAGTCAATCCGCACACCGGTTTATCGCCGATGGAAAAACAGCAGAAATACGGCACCAGTTTCACTACTTTTAATGCAGCTCACAGCGGCGATGCCCCGGTCAAGAACTGGGGCGGTATTGGAGTGGTTGATTTTCCCGACCGCGCCGGCCTGCACCCGGATGTTTTCGCCGGCATGGTGGAAAAGGGACACGGCTGCTGGCACTGTCCAATACGCTGCAAAGCCCTGATGAAAGCAGGCGAAGGCGAATATAAATACGCTGCCGGTATCCACCGTCCGGAATACGAAACGGCCACATCCTTCGGCACATTGTGCCTCAACGGCAATACGGATTCGATTGTCATGATCAATGACATCTGCAACCGGGCAGGTATCGATACCATCTCCGGCGGCTCGATTATGGCTTTTGCTATCGAACTATATGAAAACGGAATATTGACGCAGAAAGATACGGAAGGCATCGACCTGCGGTGGGGCAATCATCAGGCAATAGTGGCAATGACCCGGAAAATGTGCAACCGGGAAGGCGTGGGCGATATTCTGGCCAACGGCGTCAAACGGGCGTCCGAAATCATCGGAAAAGGCTCCGGGCAATTTGCGATGCACATCGGCGGGCAGGAAGTGGCGATGCATGACCCGAAAGTAATGTCGCCCGGACTCCAGGGGAGTCCTGCGGCGCGCTACAAAATGGATGCCACCCCTGGCCGGCATACTACGCTCTTCGGCCCTTACAGTTTTATTAATACCCATTTCCTCAACGTGACCGGATTGTGCCACTTCGGGCGTTGGCCGGAAAATGAGGAATTAATGGTCGGGGTTTTTAAAGCGGTTACCGGCTGGGACTACAGCTGGGAAGACATGCTCAAAACAGGGGAACGCATCGTCGATATGCGCCACGTGTTCAATCTGCGTGAAGGCATCTGCGAATTGAACTGGCAAGTGCCGCCGCGCATCATCGGCAATCCGCCGCAGACAACCGGGCCGCTGGCCGGGGTGACGGCAGATATCGACGCGCAAATCTATTGGGGCATGGGTTATCTGGATTGGGATCGTTTCACTACCAAGCCCAGTAAAACCAAACTGCTTTCTCTGGGCGGTATGGATGATGTCGCGAAAGATTTATGGCACTAAAAACCTGAAATATTTTATTTCTTCTCTATCACCGGCAGTGACTTAAAAATAAAATCTAAAAGGAAGGCAAAAATGAGGAAGGAAAATGTACTCAGAAGACTATTAAAAGAAGGCAAACCGAGTTTAGGGACGCATGTTGTCACTCCCTGGGCGGGAATGTTTGAAGTCATCGGAAATTCCGGGGTTTTCGATTACATCGAGTACGTATCCGAATATTCCACCTGGACGCTGCCGTTATTTGACGAAATCGGCCGGACGATGGAACTCTTCCCGCAAATGTCCGTGATGATAAAAATAGAAGAGCAGGCCAGAGGCATGGTCGCTACCCGGGCAATCGATGCCGGTTTCCANNGCCGAGACTCCTGAAATCGGCGGGCTGCACGGCGTAAACGGACGGCGACAGTCCGGTGGCTACGGCGGCGTACGCGGCGGCACTGCGACTCAAGATTGGGTTAAATCCCTGAATGAAATTGTCGTGGTTGTGATGATTGAAAAGAAAAGCGCGATGCAGAATCTGGATGAAATTCTCTCGGTCGAAGGCGTCGATATGGTTCAATTCGGCCCCAGTGACTATTCCATCAGCATCGGCAAACCGGGACAGGCGCGGCACCCGGATGTCCAAAATGCTGAAATTGAAATGGTAAAAAGGGCGCTGAAAAAGGGTATTCAGCCCAGGGTTGAAGCCAACGACCTGGAAGAAGCCAAGAAATTTATGGATCTTGGCGTGCGTCATATGTGCATCGGCACCGATTTGGGAACCATCGGCGATTGGTGTAAGCAGCAGACCAAGGGCGGCATCGCCAGCCTGCTCAAATCGGTGTAATTTACCGATTTTCGTAAAAAATAATCAATAGCAAACGATGAAGGATGGTATTACATTGGCTAAAATCGTCATTATCGGCGCGGGCAGTCATACTTTCTCGAGGAATCTGATCACAGATGTCGTGTCATACCCTGAACTGCGGGATGCCACCATCAGTTTGATGGATATCGAGCAGGGACCCCTGGATTTAATCGCCGCTTTTGCCAAAAAACTGGTAAAGCAGCACGGCTTTAACAATAAAATCGAAGCTACCACCGACCGCCGTAAAGCACTGGACGGCGCCGATTACGTGATTTGCACCATCCAGCTCGGGGGAGTAAAACAGAAAGCCCGCGATATCGCCGCGAAATACGGCCTGGCCGACGGCTGGACCGGGCCTGCCTCCGGTGTCGCCAATGGGCTTTCGCAGATACCCGTGATCATCGATATCTGCCGCGATATGGAAGCGGTCTGCCCCGACGCCTGGCTCCTGGAATACGCCAATCCTTTGTCGACAATTTGCTGGGCAATCAACGATTACACCAAAGTTAAGAACGTAGGTTTGTGCCACAGCGTGCCGCACACGGCGGCCCAGTTGGCCAAATACATCGGTAAACCCATCGAAGAAGTCTCTTACTGGGTAGCCGGTATCAATCATTTCGCCTGGTTCCTGGAATTCAAATGGAACGGCAAAGACGCCTATCCGTTATTACGCAAGGCATTTGAAAACCCGGCCGTTTATTCAGCAGACGATGCGCACTGGGCGGGCGCGGATATAGTCAGGGCGGAAGTCTTAAAAACATTCGGCTACTTCCTGACCGAAGCCAGTTTCATTAACGCCTATTATATGCCCTACTTCCGCAAGAGCAGCCGGCCGGATATCATGGAAAAATACAAGCTGGAAACCGGGGGCCATCCCGAGCGTCATCCGCACCGAGATGAGACTACACAAGCGTCCCGGGTAATCGAAGACAAAAAATTCCGGGATGAAATCGAAAGCACTAAGGAATTCCCGCTCAACCCAAGCCGGGAGTACGGCGCTAAAATTATCCACGCCATGGAATCCGGGATTGCCACGCGGATTAACGCCAACGTCAGAAACACCGGCCTGATCACCAATCTGTCCGCAGGTTCCTGCGTCGAGGTGCCGTGCCTGGTTGACAGGGAAGGCATCCACCCATGCTATGCTATGTCGGCGCGCTGCCCGCGCCGGCCGCCGCTTTAAATCAGACTAACATCGGCGCTCAGGAAATGGTGATGCGCGGCATCATGGAGAAAGACAAAAACAAAATCTTCCAGGGCGCCTTGCTAGACCCGCTGACCGCCGCGATATTAACCATCGATGAAACCAAACACATGTGCGACGAACTTTTCGAAGCGGAAAAAGCCTACCTCAAAGGCTATAAATAAAATTCGATTGTTGTTGCTTTTACTAATTGCACAAAAAACTCGGCGAAAAATCCTGCCGGGTTTTTTTATCGGTATGTTTTTCAGTAACGGTTAATGTCTTTATTCCTATTAAATAGAATCGTTCTGCTGTGAAATATTATTGACAGCGGTTGATTTTTTTTGATATATTTCCTAACAGTTTGATGTCTGTTCGATTGATATAAGGAAGATTGAATAATTTTTTAACAGGAGGTAGTCTATGGTGGCTAATAGAAGAAATCCGGGCTTTAAGCTGGGACTGCTGGCATTATCGCTGATATTAATCGTGCCGATATTTTCAGCTTGCGGCAGCGGCACATCATCCCCTACTTCATCTGAATCCTATACCACAATCGCCGTCACCGCGACGGCGGAAACAGAAATCTATAATAACGGCAGCCTGTCTGGTGTTGAAAACAATCCCACTTATGACACCACGTTTGATATTACCGACAGTTATGAAGTTACTTTAATAACCGATTATCATTGGAACAACGGGCTGGGGGCAAAGGATGGAACAATAGGCCTGGAAGACAGCGACGGCAATGAAATCGGAACATGGCCGGTCACCGTTAGAAACGGCGTCTATTGGGATGTGCATCCCAATACAGTCATCGACCCGGGCGAATACAGGGTCGTGGACTCCGACCCCTCCACCTGGGCGCAGAACCTTGAATCGGACAATTCAGGTATCACCGATGTTAAAGGATACGCCATCACTTACCAGGTAATCAAGAATACCACAACCCCTGCAACCGGGAATACAACTAAGACAACTCAGTCTGCCGGAGTTAAGAACACACAGCCGGCCATGGATGTTACAGCCGACAAAGCCAGCGCCACGCTCGGGCAAAGCGGCTGCGAACTGGATTTGAAAAACGGCGCGAAACTGATGGTTCCGTCCGGGGTTTTTAGCGCCGGCGCTAATTTGCAACTGAATCAGGTCGGCAATCCCGTCGATTTCGGGGCGGACACAACCGCCTATGATATTACCGGGCTCAATACAGCTACCGGCCCGATGACACTAAACTTTCCGGTAGCGAAAGGGCTTTCCAGCGATACGATCAGTGTTTGTACATACAACACCACCAGCCAGCAGGAATCGGCCATCCCTTACACCTATAATTCGACCGCCGGCATCATCGCGCTAACCATCGATCCTAATAAAATCAGTTTTGAATCAGTTAAACCGAAAACATCTCTGCCTGTAGGAGCATCGTTATTAGGGCCATTGTATAAACTGTTTCATCCGGATTATTCCATCACGGAAAGGTTAAGGATCCTGTTCACACCGGAAACGGCTTACACCGCCGCCTCGGGAAACTATGTCATCCCCACTCCTTTTTACGAACAAAGCGGCGGGTCCTGCTGGGCCACCGATACTTTGATGCTGCTCAGAACCTATGATACCGGCGATATGATTCAAAGGAATTTCGGGGAACCGTTATATGCCTGTAATGAAGCCGGGACTTCTATCAAAGATTTCGGCCTGGATGCCTACGGCTTTGAAACCGCCCTGGCCAGCTATATTTCCGGTCAAACCGGCGCGACGGTAACATGGCGCGGTTATTACAACATGGACAACCTGCGGTATGAAATATTGCGGCAGCTGGATGCAGGCCATCCCATGATTATCCATTTACCCGGTATCGGGCATTATGTCTTAATTATCGGATACCGTGACCAGGGGAATACGCTGATAATACAGGATTCGAACGGTGTGGCGCCGAGCGCCGACCAGCCCAATCTGGCGGGCATGTATTCCGTACGCACTTTCGACTGGATCCGCAGTATGGAAGGCGGCATTAACAATAATGGCGGTGCCAACGGTTCCATTATACCCGTACCGTTACAAATTCTCTGGGTGGAGAAAGCCGCCACCTTCCCGGGTACGCTGCAATCCATCGACATGCCGGGCGCGGATGAAACATACGGCTGTTCTTACGGCGCTATTGATTTTTACGCGATTAATCCAAAAATAACCGGTAAAAATAATAAAATTACCGCAGGTTATCTTCAGTTTGACCCCGGCCAGATTACCGGCTACAGCTGGTTTAACATGGCGCATACCCCGATTAATACAATTCCCAATACTGCCACTAATCTGGAGTTAATAATGCCGGTCTTTAATGCGGCGCGGGTCGGCGCGACGGTTACAGAGAAGACTCTGATCCGTTCCAACACTACACAGTTGGATGTCGAAACACAGGACCTCAGTTTACCGGCAGCTCAGGACAATACCACGGAAAGGGTTAATGTCAACCAGGATATTACGCTGGATAAAATCGTGAACCCGGCGCTGGCTGACGCCAACGGGATTGAGCCGCTGAGTATTGATGTCACTTTGAATCAGGACGGCAATATAGTTGACCATTTTGAAATGGATGCCAATCTTTCCAACATTCCTAACATCACCGGTTTCACACCGGGCGCGATTACCGCGGGAAACACGCTGGGGATTTACGGGGATAACTTCGGCGATAATAAATTGGCCAAGAGCCGTGTCACTGTCAACGGCGTGAACGCGCAGATTACCAGCTGGATGCCGGACGAGGTGGAAGTTAAACTCCCCGCCGGGGCCGCCACGGGCCAACCGGTCATCGTTTATACCGGCGATAAATACGAATATAAAAGCAACTCCATGAACCTGACCGCCGCGGCCACTTACAAAATAACCTGTTCGATTGACCCGGCAATGTCCGAGGCTTTTGCCGATTGCTTCGGTAATTTATATGTCACCAGTCCGCTGACAGCCGGATAGAAAGGTGAAATTACAATATCCCGATCATCATCGGATTTCTATGTTGATGCCAAGGGTAAGGCCTGGACATTAAGCTTCAACGGCTTCACCGGCGCCGGGACAGATATCACTTTTACCGATATCAAGCCAGATTTCCTGGCCTCAGGCGTGTGGTTATGTGAAAAGACTTTCATCATGCCCGCGCACGATGTCAATCTGGTGGCACAGTTTACATTGATTCCCGCGCAATAAAAGACAGTCAGTAAAAAATAAAGGAAAGGGGTGTTTTTTGAACTGCACCCCTTTCCCTGTTTTGTTTTCAGGCGAACTCTGTCTTTTCGGATTCTTTAACCCCGGTGGCCGTGCCACGGGTGTTTGGCGATTTCTTTCTCGTTGAGTTCGACACCCAGCCCGGGTTTACGGGGAATATGGATGTAGCCGTCTTTAATATCCGGGATATCGGTGACGATGTCGTCTTTCCACGGCGCCGCGTCAATATCCATACCCATGATTTTAACATTCGGCACGGATGCACATAATTGTGAAGTCATGAAAGTCAGCAAATGACTGCCGGCGTTGTAAGGTGTAATGTTCAGTTCGCGAGTTTCGGCCAGCGTGGCAATCCTGCGCGCTTCCGTCAGCCCGCAGCCGGCCACCTCAACGTTGACGATATCCATGGCGCGCATATTAAGGAACGGGTCGAAGGCTTTGGCGGTGGAAAGGAAACCGCAGGAGCAGATCGGGATCCTCGTGGATTTCTTGAGCTCCAGCAGCGCCGCCGGGTCGTTCGAATCCACTTCCAGCCACATTAGTTCAAATTGTTCCATGGCGCGGGCGACCGTACCGAACCCGTTATTATTAAAAGTGGCATTGATATCGACGGCAATATCAAATTTATCGCCTACCGCGCTCCGTAAAGTGCCGACGATTTTTTTCAAAATCTCAACATTATCCTGCAGCGGTGTCTGGTCCGGCTCCCCGGACAGCATGATATTTGTCTTTAAGGCGGTAAAACCTTTGCTCTGTATTTCTTTCCCCAGCGCGTAGACATCTTCCATGTTCCGGATATGGGGAATCTTCATCAGGTCGGCGATGCGCGTGCGGTAGAGGCCGGCGTGTCCCCAGTATGCCCTGATCTTATCCTGATAAGGGCCGCCGAACAGTTCATAAACCGGCACACCGAGCGCCTTGGCTTTGATGTCCCAAAGGGCGGTATCGATACCGGCGATGGCTTTCAGCGCGACGCCGCCGAGCGCTTGCCGGGCCAGTGTGTACATATTGGCATACAATTTTTCGACAGGTCTGGGGTCTTTGCCGATAAGGGCCAGCTCCAGGTCCTTAACACAGCCCAGTAAGCCGTATGTGCAGCCGCGGTGGTCGCTGCATTCGCCCCAGCCCGTGATGCCTTCATCTGTCTGGACTTTAATAAAAACCCAGACACCCCAGGCGCTGTCGCAAAGAATCGGTTCTATTTTAGTGATTTTCATTCGTTAATATGCTCCCTTATGTTTTTTGACGTATTGGTTAATTATTCTTTAATCGTTGTCTATTGCCCTATTATTCCATTGCCTTCAAACAATAATCGGTATAGTATTCAGTATAATATAATATATTATTCTTTACCAAATATCTGATAAACCGATATGTAACTGACTTTATGTAAAGGAGATGGATATGCGAATAGTAATGGTGTCCGGCAGCCGGAACCGGGAAGGACGCACTGCCCGTTCCCTTCAAGCCATCGGCAAAGGCGCGGCCAAAGCCGGCGCTGATTTGGAATACATTTTTCTGCTGGAGCTGAATCTCGAAAGATGCCGCCAGTGCGACCCCGACGGCTCGGGAATTTGCATGCGGGAACACCGTTGTATCATCAAGGATGATTTTGATATGGTTGCCGCGAAACTGGCCGCCGCCGATGCGGTCGTTTTCGCCAGTCCGGTCTATTTCCTGGACCTCAGTGAGAGCGTGCGGGCTTTCATGGAGCGCCTGCGCCGCGTCAAAGGGCCGCCAAAACCACTACCCGGTGGAGTGCCGAGGGCCGCCCGTCCCGGCGCTACGCCGGCTGTCGGGTTATGCCTGGCAGGGAGCGGAGGCGATGGGGCAGCAACTTGCTGTCAGATTCTGGAAAAAATCATGCTGGAATGCGGCTTCGATGTGGTGGATATGATTCCGGTGCGCCGCCAGAACCTGAAATTCAAGTTGCCGCTGATGGAACTGACCGGGGAATGGCTGGCCTCTAAACCGTCATCCGGGCCAAGTACCCATCCCTGACCTTTTGAAACAACCCCTTTGGAATATCTTAATCATGATGTTACCGTTCAAATAGGACAGCTCCCTATTTAAGCGACCGTGTCAAGTTCCGGTTTGAGCAGCACTATATGAGCGACAGGATTGCCGACGATGCCTGCCTGAGCGGCAATAATGGCCGCGTGGGTCCGGCTGCGCGCCTGCAGCTTGTCGATAACATTCCGCACGTGTTTTTTTACCGTATCTAAAGTGATACCCAGGGTTTCAGCCATGACTTTATTGGAGTCGCCGTTACCCATCAGTCTGAGCACATCTACTTCCCGCTCGGTGAGATGGGCTGCTTCGGCGGTGCGTTCTGCCAGTGTCTTCCGTCCGTTTTGAATCAGGTTCTCCACGGCAGTGTGCAATAATTCGGTTTTCATTTGCATAATACCTTCGCCCACGCGATGGATGCTCTGCAGTAATATTTCCTGCGTCATATCCTTAAGGAAGCTATATCCTCCGGCACCGGCGTGAATCGCGTCGATACCATATGAGTCGTTGCGCGCCTCAAAGCGGGAAAGAAACCCGCCAGATGATTAAGAACAAAGCGACCGGAATGGTGGACGCAATCAAGGGTAAAGCCGCGGAAGCTAACGAAATTGCGGATTCAGTCAAGGAAAAGACCACCAGAGCCGTCCACGAACTTAAGAGCTAAAATCCATTTAATGACGATCGGCTAATATAGTAAAACACGGTTGCGCGTTAGTTATGTCAGGTTTTGCGCATGGGTTTGCGTTTTGCGATATTGTTGTTTTGCGAAAATTGTCCGGGTTTAAAAGGTCGGAAAACTGTAATGGAGCTGGATTTTGAGTTCGGTAAAACAATTATTTAGCAAACACTGGCAACTCATGGTATTTGTACTTGGGTTGATCATTGTTTTCTGGGTAATCTGGGCATTACGGAGCGTCTTGCTGCCGTTTGTATTGGGCTTTATTCTCGCCTACCTGATGTTACCGATTATCCGGTGGGTTGAGAAACACCTTATTTGGGCACATGAAAAACCATGGGTAACACAATTTAAACGGATTGCCATTATATTAGTTATTTATCTTTTGGCGCTGATTATTATTGGCTTGGCAATTTTCTATGTCATTACTGTCGGCGGGAAAGCTTTAAGTAATCTGGTCCAGAATGCCCCTCAGACAATACCGGGCGGCTTGGCGGCAGTAACAAACTGGCTCAAATCTTTAAAGATCCTGTCTAGTCCGTCAATTCAGGCCAATATTGACAGCTATACTGCGAAAGCCGGCGCAGCATTGCCTAATCTATTAAGTAACTTTTTAACACACGGGGTGAAGATTATCCAGTCTTCTATCGGCATGATTTTGGGATTTATTATTATGCCTGTTTTTATCTTTTTCATACTAAAAGACTGGGATAAACTGCGCGATAAATTTTATGCGGGCCTGCCGGCGTGGTCGCGTATACACACAAAAAGCTTTTTCACTATTCTTCAAGTTGCAGTGGTACGCTATCTGCAAGGCACTGTAATTTTGGGGCTGATTGTTGCTGTCTTAACTTATGTGCTGCTGCTAATTTTTAAAATTAACTTTGCCCTGCCGGTGGCGGTTTTTGCGGGCCTCATGGAAGTCGTACCTACGATAGGTCCCTGGCCTGGCGGCGGTTTGGCTGTCATTGTTACTTTGGCAACCTCACCTCACAAAGTCATCTGGGTGATCATTGGCTTTTTATTGATTCAACAACTCGAAATTCAGCTTATTGCGCCTAAAATCAGGGGCTCCCAAATGGAAATCCACCCTGCGTTTTTATTAATCCTCACTGTACTCGGGGCTTACTTCGCCGGAATACTCGGGTTTATTATCGTCTTGCCACTCGCTATGGTCTTCATCAAGACTTTTAAATATTTACGTGACTGCGTGCGTGACGGAACCATTAGCTAGTCGATATCACCGCCGGATGGGTTAATTCTTGCTATTAATAATCAGTAGTATAAAATCCGGTTAACCAATTCTGATACCATGTGACAATAAAGCATAATAAACAAATAATAATCTGAGATTTATTTGTTATCTGGAAATAAAAGATACTTATTCTAAAATGTACATGGGCTAAGGCGATTCTGGGTTTAATTATAGTATTAATATAAACAAAAAACGGGAAAGTGATTTTCACTCTCCTTAGTTATCAAATTTATAGCCGAATCCGATGATTGTTATTAAAATTTTTGGCTTTTCCGGATTTTCTTCGATTTTCTGCCGTAGCCACCGGATGTGGACGTCCACCGTGCGTTTGGACCCGTCAAAAGTGTAGCCCCAAACTTTTTCCATCAGTTGTTCTCTGCCAAAAACCTGGCCTTTGTACCGCATTAAAAAAGCCAGGAGTTCAAACTCTTTTGGCGTTAAAGTCAATGGGACCCCTTTGAGGGAAACATTATGCCGGACAGTATCGAGCTCAAGTTCGTGTCCTTTTAGAATAGTGCGCTGCTCAATTTGATCTTTTGCTTTGGATGTGTTTTTTTGCTCGGCCAATTGTCCGCGGCGCAGAGTCGCGCGCACTCGGGCCATGAGTTCCCTTACACTGAAAGGCTTGCCAATATAGTCATCGGCTCCTAATTCTAAACCGACTACTTTATCTATTTCATCAATTTTTGCGCTTAACATCAGGATGGGAATTGACATTTCTTTACGCAAAATCCAGCACACTTCTAAACCGTCGATTTCCGGAAGCATCACATCGAGGATAATTAAATCCGGTTTTTCCTGCCGCGCTTTTTCTACTGCTTGAGTTCCATTTTCAGCTATAACAACTGAATAGCCTTCGTTTACCAGGTTATATTTTATAACCTCAAGTAGGTTTTTATCATCGTCAACAACCAGTATTTTACTCAATTTTTCTCATCTCACTGGGAAGCCAAGAGCATATTTCAAAGCATATACTTGCGGGTGCGGGAGTTTAAAACTCCCGCACCCTTTTTGTTTATGTGTAAATCGTGGCTAATAACTAATTGTGATGCAGCGCTTGGCCGTTATAGGTCATAGAGTTAACTTCTGCTTCTGCAATGGCTACTGCAGATGCCGGTAAAGCCGGATAAGTAAGTGCATTGTTGTACTGCTGGGCGCTGGTGAGTATCCACCACAGTAAATTAACCAATTCCTGTCCCTTTGCCTGATCCTTTTGATTCTGATATACCAGTAACCATGTGAACCCGGTAATCGGATAAGCAGTCGGATTGCTGGAATTGGTGATCATCACCAGCATGTTGGCCGGCAATGTTACTCCGTCTGCCGCGGCGCTGGCTGAAGCCACCGACGGAGTAATGAAGGTACCTGAGGAATTTTGCATCTGTGCCACAGCTAAGTTATTCTGCACGGCATAAGCAAGTTCTACATAACCTATCGAACCGGTGAGGTCCTGTACATAAACGGACACTCCCGCGCTTCCGGAACCGCCGACATCACCCGGCCAGTTCACGGCAGTCGCAACCCCTACCTGAGTCGACCATTGTTTGCTGACCTGGGCCAAATAGTTGGTAAAAATGTAGCTGGTTCCGGAGGAATCGGAACGGTGTACTACCGCGATGGCACTGTGAGGAAGGTTAGCACCCGGATTAAGCGCCACAATTGCCGGGTCATCCCAGTTGGTGATACTCTTCAAATAAATACCTGCTAATACGTTGCCGGTGAGCTTGAGCTGGTAGTTGCCCAAGCCGTTAATGTTATAGATGATTGCCACTGCACCCATTGTCGTTGGGATAGTGAGCAGGGTGCCGTTAGAAGCTTGAGCGGCGGTGACCTGGGTGCTGGTCATGATCGCGTCACTGGCGCCAAAATCTACTGTATTATTGGTGATCGCCGTAATGCCGGCGCCGGAACCAACCGCCTGGTAGTTTACCTGTACTCCCGTCAGCTTTGCATAAGTTGCAAACCAGCTTGTGTATAATGGAGCCGGGAAAGTGCCGCCCGCGCCGTTCAAGGGCACAATGGGTAACGAACTGGTGGTAGTAGTAGCCGGTGGAGTCGTTGATGTAATAACAGGAGTGGTGGTTGAGGTTGTCGAAGTGGGCTGAGTGGTTGTAGAAGTTGGAATTAAAGTCGTTGTCGGGGAGGTTGTCACTGCTGAGGTAGTAGATGGTGTGGTGGTTGAAATTACCTGGGTTGTCGAGGTGGGCTGGGGGGTTGTCGTGGTCACTGCGCTGCTGCAAGCGGTGAAGACAACAGCGGTGATCAGTAATAATGATGTTAGAACGATGATCCATTTCTTGTTAAATCTTTTTAACAATTTCCTTTTCTCCTTTTTCGTATTCTCCTTCATTATAAAAGGCTAACTTTAAGGGATGTTTAAGGAGGTGTTAAGGGATTGTTAATTTTTAGCTATTGGTTTAGGAATAGTAGTATTGATTCTATGAATGAGTCATGAGATAACCCAAGTAAATGCATTGGGTTTCTTCGCTAGTGGATATCGATTCAGCTATCGGATGTTACTATTATTTTATTTTTTCTTTAGCGCGGCGGCAATCGAGTTTGCCCAGGCAATAATAGCATTCCAGTCACGAAAATCGCCTTGCATTGCCGGGGATTTCTTGAAAGCAAACTTCTCAAAGAAATTCAGTTTCTCCATATTAATGAAACCATGAAAAACCTTAGTATCACGCGGTTTGATGTGATCAATAACAGGTTTTAATGATTTCGGGAAACGTTGCCCTTTTACCAGTTCTAGCGCATCGCCTTTACCCAATGGGCCGCTGTAAAACAGCCATGTAGGTCTTTCCGCCAGCAGGTTCTGATTTTTCTTCAGGAATGATATTGCGTCAGCCCGCCATTGAAACATATAGGCCGCACTGCCCAAAACGATAGCATCGTATGAATTTATATCTTTAGCAGTTTTAACAGGCGAAACATCAACCTGCAAACCTGACTGACTGAGGATTTGCCCGATTTTCTCAGC
>PMCB01000112.1 GCA_003153955.1 Dehalococcoidia bacterium
AGGGGCTGCGCCCCTCTAACTCAAAGCCTTGCTTAATACATAATAATGACATGAGACTCATCTTCTATCTAAGTAAAGACAAACTCTGATTCAGCTTTGACAAGCGGCGTGAATAGTTCCTATACTGAAATTATTAGACCTGATATTTCTCAAATTTTTAAAATTAAATTGGACTTGCCCGTTTAAACACTGAACCCGCAGCCCAAGGGGAGCATCATGATGAATCCAACCGGCAAAAATCCCGTTAAAATCACCGATGTTACATTACGCGATGGGCACCAGTCAATATTTGCCACCCGCATGACGACCGCCGACATGGCCGCGATTGCCCCGGAGATGAACCGCATCGGGTTCCATTCAATGGAGGTTTGGGGCGGCGCGACCTTCGATGTGGCCACCCGTTTCCTGAACGAAGACCCCTGGGAAAGACCTAAGATTTTAAAAAAGCTGATGCCGGACACTCCCCTGCAAATGCTGTTGCGCGGCCAGAACCTGGTAGGTTACCGCCATTATGCCGACGATGTCGTCGAGGCATTCGTGAAACATTCCGCGGAAGTGGGGATTGATATTTTCCGGGTGTTCGACGCGTTGAATGACGAGCGCAATATGGTAACCAGCCTCAAAGCCGTCAAGAAAGCCGGCAAGCACGCGCAGTTAGCCATCAGCTATTCACTGACCGAACGGAAAATGGGCGGCCCGGTCTTCAACCTTGAATATTATGTCAACAAAGCAAAAATCCTGGAACAAATGGGCGCCGACAGCATTGCCATTAAGGATATGGCCGGCCTGATTGCGCCGGACGATGCCTTTAAACTGGTAACAGCACTGAAAAAAGCGGTGAAAGCGCCGCTGCAATTACACAGCCATTACTCCAGCGGTATGGCCGCAATGTCTTGCCTGAAAGCTATCGAAGCCGGCGTAGACGGCATCGATACCTGCATAGCGCCTTTCGCCCTGCGTTCTTCCCATCCGGCGATTGAACCGCTGCTGGTAGCACTGGAAGGAACCGACAGAGATACAGGACTGGACCTGGCGCAAATCCTTAAAATCGGGGATTACCTGGAATCGATTGCGCCGAAATACCTGCAATTTATGAATCAAACCACATTATCGGTCATCGATGCCGGAGTGCTGGTGCATCAGATTCCCGGCGGGATGATTACAAATCTGGTTTCACAATTAAAGCAGTCGAATGCGCTGAACCGCATCAAAGAAGTATACGAGGAAATGCCGCGGGTGCGGAAAGAACTGGGTTACCCTCCCCTGGTAACACCGACCAGCCAGATTGTCGGCACGCAGGCCGTGCAGAACGTGCTGGTAGGCAGATATAAACTGATATCCAAGCAGGTAATGGAATACTGCTGCGGATTATACGGCAAACCGCCGGCGCCCATCGACCCCAAGGTGATGGAACTGGTGTTCAAATATTACCGCAAGACCGCCAATGTCATCGAATGCCGCCCGGCCGATTTATTGAAACCGGAAATGGAAGCGGCCCGGGCCGCCGTGAAGGACTTCACGACGGATGAGGGTGATATTTTGATTGCGGCGATTTATCCAATCACCGGCATTGCTTTCCTGAAGAAGAAGTACGGAATAGAAACGCCGCCGGCGATAAAGTAATAATCAAGGTTCAAGTATCAATAAACAAGAAAAACACTAAATCCAAATTATGAAATACTAAAATAAATCAAAATATTAATATAAAAACATAGAAGTTGGGATATTGAAAAGTCGACAAATCGTCGGAATTATTAAACGATGGCTTATAGATTTTAATAATGGTATAAAGGCTTTTAGGGTTCCTTTTTGGGGAGGAATCATAAGAAACCGGGAGCCCATTTATCTTGGAGTCGCAGTTGATGTTTGTTTATATGTGCCTAAAGGAATAATACTTGATGTTGGCACTGGAACCGGACGTCTGCCATTAATATTAGCTCGAATAAACTCAGAAATAAAATGTATTGGAATTGATATTAATGAAACAATGCTTAATCATGCGAAATTAGAATCACAAAAAACAGAATATGTTAACCAGCTATCTTTAATGCGAGCCCAAGCAGAAACACTTCCTTTTGCTGATAAATCATTTGATATGGTAGTGAGCTTAATGAGTGTTTATCAATGGAACTATCGATTACAAGGTTGTAAAGAAATTTATCGTGTTTTAAAAGACAACGCGTTAACCTTAATAATCGTAGGAAATTCTTACATGACTAAAGATAAATCTGGTTTAGCGCAATATAAGGATCTACGCAAAATCTTGACAGATGCAGGATTTAAGGATGTAATTACATTAAATCAAAATTGGACGAGTATCCCACCAAAATTTCAGTTCGATTATCTAAAACCTAGTTCTTCTTTGTCTGGCTTACTTTTAGTCATAGGACAAAAATAAGGTGGGTTTCGTCTCGTAACTCACACGCAATAAAAAAACTAAATTCTCTCTTCCCTCTCTCCTTAAAAAGGAGAGAGAAGGGCATAAAAAAGGTGGGAATCGTTATTCCCACCTTTTTGTTAATTATTATCACAGAATGTTTTGAAAAATACCGGATTTCCGCTTCGCTGGCAATGACGCCCGGATGCTATTTGAAGCCGCTGTCTTTATGCTTCTGGACGATGGTTTCCGCCAGTTTTTCCAAAGCCTGATAATCAGCTTCGCGCGGCTGGCCTTTACAAATGACCGGCGGAATAATTTCCACTTTCAGGTTGGGAATCAGGCCGGCGATGGTATCCACCGCTTTGGTCCCCCAACCGTAAGAGCCGATAATCGAAGCAAATTTCGCTTTTGGTTTGAGGGCATTGGCCAGCACCGCCGCATATGCCATCAGCGGATGGGGTCCGATCATTACGGTCGGAGTGCCGATAACAATCGTGCCGGCGTCTACGAGCGCCATCGCCAGCTTGCCGGTATCCGCGACAGACATATCAAACTGCTGGACAGTAACGCCTTTNNGTGCTGCCGTGCATCGAGATATACGGGATAACGACGGTATTTTTCGGCTCATCATAAACCCAGTCATGATATGCGTTGATAATAAAATCCGGTTTGCCGTACATCGGGCCGTGGCTTGGGGCGATTATTTTGAATTCGTACCCCTTGATTTTCTCCAGGTTATTCCGGATTTGTGTGCGGAAAGGCATCATGATCTCGGCATAATAGCGTTTGGCGGCCTCATAAACCCGTCCTTCATCGGTGACATAAAGGTCAGAGGTGGCAATATGCGAACCGAAGAAATCGCAGGAGAAGAGTATTTTGTCTTCCCGCAAATAAGTCAGCATTGTTTCCGGCCAGTGCACCCACGGCGCATGGATGAACTCCAGTGTATTGTTGCCCAATGAGATTGTTTCCAGGTCGTTCACCATCTTGAATTTTTCCGGCGGCAGATGGAAAAGGTCGATAAGCAAGTCTTTACAGCGGGGAGTGCAAACAATTTGCGCTTCCGGGTATTTCGCCAGGACAAATGGGATGGATCCAGAATGGTCCGGTTCGGCATGATTGGCGATAATATAGTCCAGGCGCTTGATGCCCAGCCAATCCAGGTTATCAAGCAATATTTCCAGCATTTTATGGTCAACAGTGTCAATTAATGCCGTCTTTTCGCTGCCCTTGACGAGATAGGAATTATAACTGGTACCATCAGGCAGCGGGATGAGCGAATCGAAAAGTCGCCGGTCCCAATCGACAGCTCCGACGGAATAAATCCCCGGAACAAATTCTCTCGGTTTCATTTTCGAATGGCTCCTTATTTTGCTTTCTTAAACTCGCTTTTAGCGGCGCCGCAGACCGGGCAAACCCAACCATCGGGGATCTTTTCAAAAGGAGTCCCGGGTGGGATTTTACCATCCGGGTCGCCGACAGCCGGGTCGTAGATATAGCCGCAAACTGTGCATTCATATTTATCCATAGCAGGTTTCTCCTCCTTTTTAATATCGACAAAACTTGGTGCGGATTTTGGCGTGGCACCGCGTTTGACTTCATGATAATAAGCATAGGTCATCGGCTCGCCTTCTTTGACGACTTCAGCACCCACCACCTGCCCGACAAAAACAGTATGGGTGACGGCATCGGTTTGTCCGATTACTTTCGCTTCAAGATAAGCTACCGTATTATCTGTTACAATCGGCGCTCCGGTTGTTCCGGTGGT
>PMCB01000006.1 GCA_003153955.1 Dehalococcoidia bacterium
ACCTCCGTCCGGTTTACAGTTATACCCGCTTGATTAAGCTCCTTAACGACAACGGGTAAAACTTGACCGCCGTCGAAAGCAAAAATCCGGTAACCATTTGGCGTTTGGGTAATTTTTTGCTCATTGCTGAAACCCTTGAGAATTGCTTCACAATCCTTGCCTTGTGCCGACGTTTCTATTGTAATAGCTTCTTCTGGCGCATATTGCGCACACAAAGTTGCCGGAGTACCATCGGCAATTATTTTGCCCTTATGTATCAACCCGACCTTTGTAGCCGCTTCCGCGTCACTGCCAAAATGTGTTATCAGGAAGATGCTGGTCTCGGCGTTTTTAATATTTTTAAGTAAAGAGAAAAAGTCTCGCCGGGCAACCGGGTCAAGTCCTGTTGTTGGTTCATCCAGGATAAGGACACGAACCCCCGGGAATAAGGCAGTAGCCAGTTCAAGTCGCTTCTTCATACCCCCGGAATAATGGGAAAATAGTTTATCGGCATCCGCGGTCAGCCCAACTTTTTCGATTATTTGTTTGACTAAATCCGGGGCGTCTCGTCCGCCAATTCCCAGGACGCTCGCAAAATAAATAAGGTTTTCTCTTCCGGAGAGTTGCGGTACCGAAAAATTTTCTTGGGGAATATAAGCGATCATTTCTCTGGCTTGTTCAGGGGTTTTACCTTGGATTTCCAATGTTCCGCTATCATATTTGGTTATGGAAGCCATTATCGAAGACAGCGTACTTTTACCTGAACCATTAGGACCCATCAGGGCATAAAATTCACCATCTTCAACGGTGAGATTTATGCCATCCAGCACTTTCTGGTCGCCATAGCTCTTTTTAAGATCTTGAACGGAAATAGAATGCATGCCTTTCTCCTTTTTGATTACCTTCTAATCAAGATACTGACCAATATTATAGATTCAGCTTTATATGTTACACAAATCCGGAAGGCTGACCGTCGGATTTGAATAAACGCAGAAGTTCTATAGAACATCTCACGCTAACGTACGCTTGGAAAGGAAACGCCCGAATCCATCTGGACTTATTTATACTCCTTCATATATTTCTTTTCCGCTTTAAACATGTTGTCGACCATCTCTTTTATTTCGTCGATTGTGAGCACCGCGGAGGTCAACGGGTCCAGCAGCACCGCCTGCAGGATTTTAGTCTTGTCCTTCTCCATGATTCCCCTGACCGCCAGTTCCTGCACGCTAATATTTGACCGGTTTAAAGCTGCCAGTTGCGGCGGCAGGTCGCCCACATCACACGGGTGGATCCCTTCCCTGTCCACCAGGCAGGGCACTTCGACGCAGCATCCTTCCGGCAGATTGGTTATCAGGCCCGTATTCTTTACGTTGCCGTTAAACCTCGCGGGTTTCCCCGTCTCTATCGCGTCGATAATAATCGAGCCGTATTCACTGCTGTGCTCCAGCGGGATTTTTTCGTTATTTTCAATTTGTGCGCGAAGTTCCTCGTCTTCCTGCAGCCGTGTTTTCTGGCCCGGACGGCGGTTAATCGCCTTGAATTTTGCAATTGATTCCGGGCTCTTCTGGAAATAAGGGACATATTCCGACATGTGCCGGCTCGATTCGGTGACAAAATACCCGAAGGCCTTGAATATTTCCGCCCGCACGATATCCGGCCCGTTGTAATTCGCGTCCGGTGCGCCGTAAATTTCCGGGGTTTTAAACCTTTCCCTCAAGCGCGGATAAGCGTCTTGCCCCTGCCATTTCAGCTCCAGGAACCAGGCCATGTGGTTGATTCCCGCCACCCAATATTCGAGCTCTCCGGCCGGTATGCCCAGGTATTTCGCCAGCGTCGTCGCCGTGTGCGGTACGCTGTGGCATAACCCAACATTTTTAACGAGGGTGTAGTCGTTTACCGCCCAGGTGATGATTGCCATCGGATTGGTATAATTCATCAGCCAGGCATCCGGGCAAAGCTTCTCCATGTCGCGGCAAATCTCCATAATCGCCGGCACATGGCGCGCCCCGTAAAAAACTCCCCCGGCCCCCAGCGTGTCGCCGCGCCCCAGATCAACACCGTAATATTCGGACACCGATTTTGCGGCTGACGGCTGCCAGTCCCCGACTTTTATCGTGGTCAGCACATAATACGCGCCGTCCAGCGCTTTTTGCCGGTTCGTGGTCGATTCGATTTTCGTCTTAAAACCGTTTTGTGCCACGATTTTCCGGGCGTAATCCGTAATCAGCACCAGCGGTTCCGCGGCAATATCCATCAGCGTAATCGTGCTGTCCCTCAATTCGGGATAAGTCAAGATGTCCGTGACCAGATGTTTTGAAAAAACGTGGCTGCCTGCCCCGATTAATACGATTTTTGCCATTAGCGACCCCCAATATTAAGAATATATTTAGACCGACTTTATTAATTCTTTATTCCAAAATTTCGATATGTTTATTTCCCTGTGACCGGATTTTTATAGTGATACGGGAAAATATAGCCTGACGGGTAAGTCGCTGCCCCGGTATCCGGGCCGGGCGCCGGCCTTTCTCTGGGTTCCAGGCGGTCCTTCCATACCGGCGTTTTCACCCAACCCTCTTCGTACGGCGAACTGAAAGTCAGGCTGTAGCACAACTTCTTGAATTTCCATATCCCTTCTTCTTTCACGAATTCGTTTTCCCAGATGCCGGTGCCGAACAATCCCATCGGCTTTCCTTTTGTCGGGATGGAGTAAACCCCGAAGCCGTACCACCGCCCCTTGGCTGCTTTGCCGTCAATTTCCACATCGATGATACCCGAAATCGGCATCAACTGATGCAGATAATCCGGCGGCGCTTTTTTCAGTGGGGTATTGTAATGGTTGGAAAAACCGAAAAACAATTTTAACCCTTCCTCGCCCTGATAAAGTCCGCCTTTTCCCATGTCGATGCAGGCGCTCTTCGAGAATAACCCGATTAACTCTTCCTCCTGCCAGTGCTGGATATAAAAACAGTAGGCATACTGTAATTTCCGGATTGCTTCGATATCTTCCAGCCGTCTGACTCTGGCTGCCAGGTCCTTGTCGTTCGTCGTCATCTCAAATCTCCTTTACCGCGCACTTTTTCATCTTAACAATTACTTGCTCCATTTTCAATTAAAGTTTAATCCTGGTTCTCATCTTGCCATTCATCCCTACTTCCATTGTGATACTTTATCCCTATCCCCAAAATAATTTCTATGTATCCGTAGGGGAGGGTTTCGAACCCTCCCGCCCATTCCGGCGAAAGCCGGAATCCAGCATAAATTATCCCAGGAGTCCCACTTTTATAAAAGGGCGAGGACAGGTAATCTTTCTCTTTAGTAAGGAGGATGGATTAAAGGAGAATCATTATACTGGATCCCGTTTTTCAACGGGATAGAATGGCACCACGCCCTGAACGTAGTGAAGGGTCTCCTTGCGGTTCGCTTAGATCCCCTTGTCATTCCGGCGAAAGCAGGAATCCATCTCTCACTTCCATTGCGAGACCTTATCCTTATCCCCAAACAAGGTCGTGGCAATCTAAAATCCCCTGGTTAGTCTCCTCGCCCCTTGAGGGAGAGAGTTAGAGAGGGAGTTCAAAAGAGGTGACAAAATCCCCTTGACAGGTCTCGAATAACCCGTCATATAATATGATTATCGTTTTAAGCGCGTACGTACAACGCTTCGTCATGTTCTGGCCGTGGGGTCAACTGGGTTGCTGGGGGCACCCTTACTTAGCGACCAACAAACGGTAATGAACAGCCGCGGGACACGTTAACAGCTTCATCCCCAATGCACCTCCTTGAGAGTGTTGCTTGACCGGCTGAGTCTCGTCAGAACCAGACCCATAGCGCCCAGTAAAGGGTTAATAT
>PMCB01000018.1 GCA_003153955.1 Dehalococcoidia bacterium
CTTGACCCCGATATCACCGTGGCAGCGGCTGATTATCAAATCAACCGCGTAGCGCAATACCGGAACGTACCGGCAGCCCAAGTTGCGGCGCTGGTGAAGAAATATACCACCGGACGCCAGTTCGGTATTTTCGGGGAACCGTACGTGAATGTGCTGGAATTGAATCTTGCCCTGGACAACGTGAAATAGATTTTTATTTCGCCAGAGAGTAAAATTCAACCAAGGGACAGGTGAAGATGACAGATGATGTTTCCCGCCCCAATCCGGATGAACTTCTGGTTCGAGTGAAAGCTGAGGAAGCTAAAACAAAACGGGGAAAACTAAAAATATTTCTCGGTTATGCCGCCGGCGTGGGCAAAACATATGCGATGCTGGAAGACGCACGCCACCGAACGTTCGACACAGATGTTGTAATCGGAGTTGTCGAAACGCACAAACGCCAGGAAACCGCGGCACTGGTGCAAAACCTCGAAATTATCCCGTCGAAAAAAATAGAATACCGCGGGGTAACGCTCCCGGAAATGGATATCGACGCGGTATTGGCACGCCGCCCCCAACTGGCTTTGGTTGATGAACTGGCGCATACCAACGCGCCCGGTTCGCGTCATCCAAAACGGTACCAGGATGTGATGGAATTACTGGAGAGCGGCATAGATGTTTATACCACGCTGAACATACAACATGTGGAAAGCCTGCGGGACACCGTGGAACAGATTACCGGGATATCGATGCACGAAACAATTCCGGATACGGTAATCGATACAGCAGATGAGATACGACTGGTGGACCTGCCGCCGGACGAGCTATTAAGAAGACTGAAAGACGGCAAAGTTTACGTTCCAGACCAGGTCGCCCGGGCAATGGAAGATTTTTTCCGGAAAGGGAATTTAGCCGCTCTTCGTGAATTAACGATGCGCGCCGCCGCCGAACGTGTTGATGAAGAAGTCCGGTCTTACATGAGTTCCCACGCGATACGGGGGCCGTGGGCGACCGGTGAACGGCTGATGGTATGTATCAGCCCGAGTTCCCTGGGCAGCCGCCTGGTGCGTACGGCACGCCGACTGGCAAGGCAGCTGGGAGCGGAATGGTTAGCGGTCTATGTGGAGACACCGGATAATATCCGTCTTTCTCCCGCCGAGCAGGAACGCTTAACATCCACTTTGCGGCTGGCAGAAAGTATGGGGGCGCAAGCTGTAACGATACCCGGTCATTCAATTTCAGAGACCGTCATCGATTATGCGGTCAAGAACAACATTACCAAAATAGTGGTTGGCAAACCGCAGCGCCAAAGGTGGCACAAACTGCGTGACGAAGTAGTATTGGACAGGATTATCCGGCAGAGCGCGGATATAGATGTTTATGTGGTAAGCGGGAGCGGCGAACCGGAGAAACACGCAACTCCGGAGAAAAAAACATTTCGCTTCGGGAACTGGCAAGGTTATCTGCAAGGGCTGGTAATTGTAGCCATCGCAACGCTGATCGGACAATTGATACACCAGTTATTTACCTCCACATCAATCATGGCGGTTTACGTGCTGGCGGTAGTGGTCACGGCTTACCTGGCAGGACTCGGCCCTTCGATAATGGTTTCGTTCGTGGGCGTGCTGACCTTCGACTTCTTCTTCGTCAATCCGTATTTCAGCTTCAGTGTTTCCGACACCCAGTACATTTTTACGTTCCTGGTGCTGATATCGGTGGGCATTGTCATCAGTTACCTGACGGCACGGGTGCGAAGGCAGACGGAAGCGGCCAAAATCCGGGAGCATGAGACTTATACCCTGTTTGCGCTCGGGCGGGACCTGGCGGTGGCTAATGATATGGAAACCTACATGCACGTCATTATCGCGAGAGCGAGGGAGACATTCGGGCATGATGTCGTTGCTTTTCTGCCGGACCAGCAAAATAAAAATAAACTCAAGGCCTATTCGAATGTTCAGAATTTAAACATGGATGAGAACGAAATGGCGGTGGCGATCTGGGCATTTGAACATCAAAAAGAAGTGGGGTTCGGCACCGATACTCTGCCGAACGCAAAAGCCCATTATGTGCCGCTGATGACGGCCAGAGGGAAAGTAGGGGTGCTGGCGATTTTTAAAAAGGATGCGAAAGACGAGTTGACGATCGCGCAGGAACGATTGCTAAAAGCGTATTCCGACCTGGCGGCGGTGGCCATTGAAAGTATCCTCTTGAACGAAGAGGCGCACAACGCGCAAATTTTACGGGACACCGAAAAGCTGCAAACAGCGCTGCTGAATTCGGTTTCCCACGACCTGCGAACGCCGCTGGTGTCAATCATCGGCGTCCTGGGCAGCCTGCAAGACGCGGGGAATAACCTGGATGACGAGGCGAAAACCAAACTGGTGAAAGTTGCCTGGCAAGAAGCAGAAAGGCTGAACCATTTAATTACAAACCTGCTCGATGTTTCCAGAGTGGAAGCGGGAGCAATCCGAATACTCAAACAGTCTTCCGATGTACAGGACCTGGTAGGAACGACTTTAGAGCAGCTTGGGGAACGCATAAATTCCAGTCCGATAGAGGTGGATATTCCTACCGACCTGGCATTTGTATCCGTGGATTTCGGACTGATTGTACAGACACTGGTCAATGTCATTGATAACGCGCTCAAATATTCGCCGGCAGGCAGTGCGATTGAAATCAAAGCCCGAAATACCGAGAAAGAAGTTCAGATAGAAATTGCGGACCGGGGTTTTGGCATCCCACCGCAAGATTTGTTGCAGGTTTTTGATAAATTTTACCGGATAGAACACCCGGGCAGCGTGGCCGGGACCGGTCTTGGATTATCCATCTGTAAAGGGATAGTGGAGGCGCACGGCGGACGCATCGCGGCGGAAAACCGGCCGGGGGGCGGGACGATAATCAGATTAATTCTCCCGCAGGCAGAAAAAGACAAAAACACCGGAGAAACGGGACATGCCGAAAAATAAAGTCCTGATCGTGGACGATGAACAGTCGATCCGGGTATTCCTGAAGCTGACTTTAGAGGCACAGGGATATGAGACGGTAGAGGCGGTTTCGGGGAACGAGGCGCTGGTAAAAGCCGCGGCAGAGAAGCCGGAGATTGTGATTCTGGACATCGGGTTGCCGGATATCGACGGTATCGAAGTTACGCGGGCGCTACGCGAGTGGACGCAAATCCCGATCATCATACTTTCCGTAAGAGGATCGGAAAAAGATAAAATTGCGGCGCTGGATCTGGGCGCGGACGACTATTTGACCAAACCTTTTGTGGTGGGGGAATTGCTGGCACGGGTGCGGGCGGCGCTGAGACGGACGGTGAAAACGACGGACGAACAAATATTCAAAACAGGGGTTCTGGAAGTGGACCTGATAAGAAGACAGGTAAAAGCAGCCGGGCATGAAGTACAATTGACCCCTAATGAATATGATTTGCTCAAAGTACTGGTGACCCATGCAGGTAAAGTGCTGACACACAAGCACCTGCTGGTGGAAGTGTGGGGACAGCAATACCGTGACGAACAGCACATGCTGCGGGTCAATATCAGCAACCTCAGACGAAAAATCGAACCTGACCCGACAAGGCCCCAAATCATCATTACGGAATCGGGTGTGGGATACCGGTTTAAAACGGACTAAAGCAATTATTTCTTATTATTTGTTATATAATTATTGCAACCAAATCCAAATTCAATAAAATCAATTATTGCCCACCGTTGCTGTATTGAATTTTGTATTTCAAAAAGTATTATGAACAAGATGATCGCAATTATCGGGCCTACCGGAATCGGCAAGACAAGGCTGGCAATTCAACTGGCGCTTCCGGTTAACGGTGAGATAGTTAACGCGGACAGCCGCCAAATCTACCGTTTTATGGATACCGGCACGGCCAAGCCAACCGCTGAAGAACGGGCGCTGGTGCCGCATCATTTAGTTGACATAATAGAACCGGATGCCGAATTCAGCCTGGCGGAATACCAGCGGCTCGCCTATGATGCCATCCAGGATATTCAGCGCCGCGGGAATGTGCCTTTTCTGGTGGGTGGCAGCGGATTGTATGTTTGGGCAGTTCTGGAAGGCTGGGTTATCCCGAAGGTGGCGCCGGATGTGCTTTTCCGCCGGGGACTGGAAAAGCGGGCGGAATTGGGGCAGGGGGAAGACCTTTACCGGGAATTAAAACAGATTGACCCGGCCGCCGCGGAAAAGATTGACCCGCATAATATCCGCCGCGTGATCCGGGCGCTTGAAGTTAACAAGATGTCAGATTCAACATTTTCCCACCTTCAGAAAAAACAGGCGCCGCCGTTCCAGACCCTGATTATCGGATTAACTGCCGGGCGTAAAGAATTGTATCGCCGTGCCGATGAGCGGGTAGATAATATGCTCCGGCAGGGCTTTGTTGAAGAAGTAGAGACTCAGATGAATAAGGGCTACAGCCTTAGTTTGCCCTCAATGTCTAGTATCGGCTACCGGGAAATCGGGAAATATTTAGAGGGTGGAATGACGCTGGAAGGAGCTGTTTACAAAATCAAAACGGGCACCCACCGGTTTATCCGTCATCAATATGCCTGGTTCCGCCTCAAAGACGAAAGAATCAAATGGTTTGATATTGAGAAAGCACCAGAGCCGGAAATCATCCGGACGTTGGCAGAATTTTTTGAGCAGTAATTCCTGTGCCGGTCAATAAAATAGCATCAATATTGATGAATATGTTATCATGGTGAAACGAACGCTGCGCAGGAGAAAACAGCTTGGATACTTCAACCCCCGAACGGGAGAGACTGGATCCTCAAATACTGGCCAAAGCGGACGATGCCATCCGGAAAACAATGCCCACCGTGCTGAGTTTTATGGTTGTCCGGCACGACCTTATTGTGTACGAAAAGTATTACCACGGGAATAATCCGGATTCGTTGGTGGTCGTTTATTCCGTGACTAAAAGCGTTATTTCGGCGTTAACCGGCATCGCCATCAGGGATAGGCATCTTCCCAGTGTCGACAAGAAATTGACGGATATTTTCCCGCAATATTTTACAGATAATTCCGACCCGCGGAAAAGAGAAATCACTGTAAAGCATCTGTTGACCATGACAGCCGGATTGGAGGTTGCCGACGACGAAGCCTGGCTGAAAAGCGCGGACGGCTGCAAATATGTCATCGACCGGCCTTTAGCGTATAACCCCGGACAGAAATTCGGCTATAACAACGGCCTGACGAATTTACTTTCGGTAATATTAACTAAAACTACCGGCATGACCACCAAAGAATTTGCCGATAATCATTTGTTCGGTCCGTTGGGAATCAGCAATTACACCTGGGCGCGGGGCCCGCAGGGCTATTATATCGGCGGCTGGGGATTAAGGTTAACCCCGCGGGACATTGCGAAGTTCGGTTATCTGTATCTTCGGGAAGGAATGCATGACGGGCAGCAGTTAGTGCCGCGGCAGTGGGTGCAGGAATCGGTGGCTTCACATTCATATCCGGAAAAAACCGACAGCTACGGGTACGCGTGGTGGCTGGATAAACTCGAGGACCGAATACACGGCAAAAAATATCAGGCGTTTTTAGCCTTGGGCTACGGCGGCCAGTTTATCTGGGTAGTGCCGGAACTGGATATTGTCACCGTGATTACGGTAAAAGAGGAAAGCCCCGAAGACCGACCGGAATACAGCGATGTCTGGCATTTGATTCACAATTATGTATTGCCGGCGGTGGGGTAAGCGAAAAGAAAACGGGATTCGCGGTGGGGATGGCGGAGAGGGTGGGATTCGAACCCACGGTAGCCTTACGGCTACAAGCGCTTTCCAGACGCTCCTGTTAGGCCTCTGCAGTACCTCTCCACTAATGATTGGCCTAAATCTAAGTTTACGCTGTAAGACCGGTTTTTGTAAAGAGCTTTATCTGAATTAGCGGGCTTTTAAATTTTTCCCCGTCATTTTTAGCAGTTTCCCCAGTTTTTTTTCATCGATGTCATCGAGGATGCGGATTTCAACGCGGCGCATCGTTTTACCGCTGCCTTCGAAAAGAGCCAATTGTTTTTTTGTCAGGCCGGCAATTGAAAACTCCAGATTTATCTGATTTTGTCTAATCCTGATATTAAATATTCCATCGGCATAGGCCGGCACACCGGATTTCATTGCTTCGGTGATGTCCGGGAACACCTGCAGGATGATTTCACGCAATTTCAGGCAGATTTCCTTTTGCGGCGACGATGTTTTTTCAAAGTACTGATGCACCTTTGCGTCCATATCAAAAAAACGCCAGGCCATCTGTTCTTTTTTGTTCCGGGGTAATTTTTTAACCTGAGTTTCGCGCCGCATCGCCTCAGAGATAGAATTGAAACGCTGCCAGTAAATCAGCACCGCCGGGCGGTGGACCGCGGTATATCTGGCGCCGGTGCCGTTATTGTGTTTCTTCAGCCGCTCCGCAACATCCAGCGCAATTCCCGAATAAATCGAATCGTCTTTGCACCTGAGCATGTAAAAGAACCACTCGCGGTCCATGATTTTCCTTTTTACAAACGGGGGATTGGCGGAGAGGGTGGGATTCGAACCCACGTTACGTAAACGTAAACCGCTTTTCGAGAGCGGCACCTTCAGCCACTCGGTCACCTCTCCATGTGGATGAATCCATCCGGCGGCTAACCATTTTATTATACTTGCCTGCGGCGGCAGCGTCAAAAAATTTGCAGCCGGGGATTATATGAGCATAAATGTCAACGGGTACACTGATTGAGTTATTTCCCAACCTCTCTTGGATTATTTTTAATGGGACACCTCGCTTCAAAAGGAGGGAACCGAGGGTTTGCCATGCATTATGGAACCGGATTAAAATTACCTGGTACCTCAGGTTATCTGATTGGTTGACAATCAGATGTGAGAAGTATATCATCGTTTTCAAGGATAAAATGTTCGAGACCGGTATACTGCAAGTGATATGGGGAATCCCGGTTAATTTATTACCATTATGAAATCCATTGCTCATATGAATCAGATTACACACCAAATTAATGCAGAGGGAAAGCTATATTGAGAAAACTATTCGGCATGCTGTTTACACTGGTTTTATGCGCTTCCACCGTTAGCTGCATGAATAAAACCGTTCCGACCACCACATCTGAGGACATTCCCAATCCTCCCGGCTGGACCGAGCAGGATTCTCCTAACGTCTCCGGTGGGCTGAATGCTATCTGGGGGAGTTCCTCTTCCGATGTATTTACGGTTGGCAATGCCGGCGCCATTATTCATTACGACGGCCGCGAGTGGAAAAGTATGGCCAGCGGCACATCCAGTCCCTTGTACGGGGTTTGGGGCAGTTCCCCATCAGATGTTTTTGCGGTGGGTCAATCAGGAACCATCGTGCACTATAACGGCAAGGAATGGAGCCAGATGCAGAGCAACACTACAGGCTATTTTAGCAGTGTCTGGGGAAGTTCCCCGACGGATGTTTACGCGGTATTTGGCGGCAGTCTCATTCAGCATTACGACGGTAAAACATGGAGTAACCTGGCCATAAGCCTTCCGGGGAATCAGTCCGTTTATCTTTCCAATATCTGGGGAACTTCTTCCTCCGATATTTTCACGGTCGGCAGCGGCGGCACGATCCTGCACTACAACGGTAATGCCTGGAGTAGCATGAACAGCGGCACAGTATATCAACTCCTGGGCTTAGGGGGGACTTCTTCCTCCGATGTTTTCGCGGTCGGCAGCGGCGGCACGATACTGCACTACGACGGCAAAGCCTGGAGCAGCGCGGACAGCGGGACCACCGACTTACAAAAAGGCATCTGGGGGAGTTCTCCCTCTGATATTTTTGTCGTGGGGTTCTATTCTGCCACCGGCAGCGCCGACATTATCCTGCATTACGACGGCCAGGCATGGAGTCAAATGACTACCGATACGGAAATGTACACTCTGTTTAATGGTGTCTGGGGCGATTCTCCGTCTGACGTTTTCGCCGTAGGAGGCACTCAGGGTGGAGCCAGGAGTATCATCTTGCATTACGCAGGGGAATAACAAAGATGATTCAATTACAAATATTGATTTTGCGGGCGGGAGTCATTTGAAAAAACTGTCCGTTATCCTTTTAGAATTAATTTTATGTGCTTCTTCGGTCGTTAGCTGTGCCGCACCATCCAATAATACCGGTCCGGTGACCATGGTCGAGGATGCCGGCTGGTCGTCTCAACAATATCCCGTTATGACTCATTATTCTGCGGTCTGGGGGATTTCCGCCTCCGATGTATTCGCGGTGGGTGAATTTGGCGTCATCATTCACTACACCGGCCGATATTGGAGCAGGATGGACAGCGGCACGATGAGTAACCTGACAAGCATTTGGGGAACTTCTCCCTCTGATGTTTTTGCCGTAGGTGAATCAGGGACCATCCTGCACTATAACGGCAAGGAGTGGAGTCCGATGCAGAGCAAGACCAGTGGTTTATTAGGGCGCATCTGGGGCAGTTCATCATCAGATATTTATGCGATTGTCAATGGAATGGGCCTCGAGCATTACGACGGTAAAACATGGAGTGCCATGCCTATAAGCATTCCGGGGGATCCATCCGTTTTTATCTCTAATATCTGGGGAACTTCTTCCTCTGATATTTTCATCGTCGGCAGCGACGGTATGGTCCTGCACTACGACGGCAATGCCTGGAGCAGGATGAACAGCAATACGGAAATTAAGCTTCTCGGCGTTTGGGGAGATTCTCCCACCGATGTTTTTGCGGTGGGGAACGAAGGCGGTATCATCCATTTTGACGGCAGCGCCTGGAGCAGCATGAACAGCGGCACCGCCAGCATGCTGATGAGCGTTTGGGGCAGTTCTTCGTCCGATGTCTTTGCGGTTGGGGTCAGATCCGATGGTTCAGGTAATGACGGCATCGTGCATTACGACGGCCATACCTGGAACGATATGACCGACGATATGGAAATCANNGAAATCATTTATATAATGAACGGTGTGTGGGGCAGTTCCAGGTCCGATGTTTTTGCTGTAGGACGGGCGGGTGTCTTATTACATTACCCGGGATATTAACAAATGCTTCCCGCCAGGGGAAAACGCAGGGTTTCATTATTCCCGTGGAAGACAAAAAGAATACTGAGTCGGTTGACACTGAAGTTTATTGATTTCTTCGTTAGCACTATGTTAGAGTGGAATGACTATTTTGTGTGATTGAATATGCAGTTAATTAATCGCATAATAAGAGCACATCGGGTAACCATCGAAGCCAGTCGGTATTCGGAGGGTTTTTATGTCTGAAGAAGCCAGTCAGAATTATATTATTTGCGGTTTTTGTCATAAACCCACACCCGAAGGAAAACAACACTGCCAATATTGCTGGTCGGAACTTGGGCCGGGTAAAAAGGTGAGCGCCGAAGAAGCCACCGCAATCATGCGTAATTTTGAAATCAGGCTCAAACGCAGGCAAAACAGAAGAAGGCTGATTAACATTGCGGCTGCGGTGGCCCTGGTTTTTGTTATTATATTTTTGTTCATCTTCTATAATACCGAATTGATTGTTAAACCATCTCCGACGGTGAATTCAAATTCAATGGCGAATCAATGGTCGATGTTCAGGCACGATTTTCTTCATTCCGGGACGGCAGATGCGGATGCTCCGCTGCCTCAGGGAACGGTACAATGGACTTTTGCCACCGGCGGCGCGATCCAGTCTTCTCCGGCGATCGTCAACGGCACGGTCTATATTGGTTCCAGAGACGGCAAGATTTATGCTTTGAACGCGGCTACCGGCGAGGAACAATGGGAGTATCAGACGGGCAACTGGGTGGACTCGTCGCCCGTAGTAGTGGATAACGTAGTGTATGCCGGCTCGAATGACGGTAATGTTTACGCCCTCGATGCCGGGACCGGACAGAAGATATGGTCTTATAATACCCATTATGCGACAGTATCTTCGGTGGCGGTGGCCGGAGGTATGGTATATTTCGGTTCCGATGATTTCCGCGTTTACGGGTTGAACGCGCGCACCGGGAAAGTACGCTGGTCGTACAAAACAGGCGGGCAGGTACGATCGTCGCCTTTAGTCGCCAACGGCATACTTTATGTCGGTTCAACCGATGGTTATTTTTATTCTTTTAACGCTAACAGCGGCAGACTCAGGCTTCGTTTTCCGCGTGCCGCGATTGACTCCTCACCTGTAATTGTGGGTACGAATGTTTATTTTGTTGCCACCGATGGTTATTTATTAGCGATGGATGGGAAAGCACGAACCTGGCCGGGTGAGTATTTTGTTTTAAATATATGGACGCAAGCAGCAATCTGGGGATTTGCTCCCAACCCGCCGTCAGTTACCGGCGTTTCCCTGCAGAAGCACGTGGGTTTAATTAACAACTCTTCACCGGCAATAGAGAATGATGTACTGTTTGCCGGCACCACTATTAACCTGGTGGCGATCAATCTCAGGAACGGTTCGAAAATATGGTCATTTAAAACCGGCGGCCAAGTCATATCTTCGCCGGCAGTAACAGGCAACACCGCCTTTATCGGGAGTAACGATGGAAATATTTATGCCGTGGATGCCGTCAGCGGGAAAAAAATCTGGGCTGTCAGCACCGGCGGCGAAGTCGGTTCGTCGCCCTCCCTGGCCGGTGGTATGCTTTATGTTGGTTCTTATGACGGCAAGGTTTATGCGATCAGGTAGCATTCTGCCAGATGAAAGTTTCCGTTCCTTAATGTGATTGAATAAATCGCGTCCAAAACATTGAAACGCACAATTATTTCTCAGACCAGAGGGAGCTTGCGGGTAAAGCATTCTTTCGCACCGCCGCCTTGTATCCGGGGAACGGAAGACCGATATAAAAACAATTATCGATTACCGTACCAACTATCGGTTGATTTGAATTTGGTTATCAATCTTAATCATTTTATTGTCGCTAATAATCAAACCGCGCAATACCAAGCCGGATTATTTTGGAGGTATCATGGAAAAGAAAACCCAAAACTGGTGGGATAAACTGGGCAAACCGCAATACGGCGGCGAAATGACAATTCGCATCCATACCGATATTAATATTTTCGACCCGTATTACACCGGCCATCATTTCCAGGTATATTCCACCTGGACGGAGCAGCTTTTCGCGGACGACTGGACTACAGACCCCGATGTTTACGGCTATAAAATCGGTTTCCACCCGAGTCAGTTCGTGAAGGGATTTTTAGCAGAAGGCGGAGAGTTTCAGGATGCGACGACCTATGTTGTGCATCTGCGGAAGGGAATCCACTGGCAGAATAGGCCGCCGGTTAACGGCCGTGAATTTACCGCCGACGATGTGGTTTTTCACTATCACCGTTTATACGGCCTGGGCAGCGGATTTATCAAACCTGTTCCGGCCCACACCTCAGATTCGATATATAAAAACCTGGTATCGGTCACCGCTGCCGACCGGTATACCGTTATTTTTAAGTGGAAGTCATCCAACCCTGAGTTTGTGATGGAGACGCTGGTCGGAAATCACGGCCCCACCGCGTGTATCGAGGCCAGTGAGGCAGTGGAGAAATGGGGCGTGCTCAACGACTGGCATTATGCCGTTGGCACCGGTCCGTTTATTTTACAGGATTTTATGCCCGGTAAATCGGCGACTTTTGTGCGGAATCCTGATTACTGGGGGCATGATGAACGATACCCGCAAAATCAACTGCCTTATGTCGATAAACTGAATATTCTGATAATACCGGAGGATGCCGAAGCGGTGGAGCTGCTCCGCGCCGGCAAACTTGATGTGCTGGAAGGGCTTTCTTTGCCGCAAACACTGGACATCGGGAAGACCAACCCGGAACTGGTGCGTTTTTCCCGGCCGCGTGTTTCCTGCGATACGCTGGACCCCAGAAATGATGTACCTCCATTCAATGACATCCGGGTCAGGAAGGCCCTGCAACTGGCAATCGACCTGCCGGCCATTGTGAAGACATATTATGGCGGCACCGTTGACCCGTACCCCCAGTCTTTGACTACAAGCGCAATGAAGGGGTGGGGATTTCCTTATGAGGAGTGGCCTCGGGAGCTAAAAGCGGAATATGCCTATAACCCCGAAGCGGCGAAACAACTTTTAGCCGATGCCGGTTATCACCACGGGTTTAAAACCCATATCGTGACGGAAGGAACGCAGAATTTAGCTTTGCTGCAAATAATCAAAGGTTATTTTTCAGCGGTCGGTATCGAGATGGAAATACGCCCGATGGACAGTGAAGCATGGGTCGCTTTCTGCCGGACAAGCCGAAAATACGACCAGATGGTCAACCGCCACGGCGCGGGCGCGTTGGGCATGGTCAGCGAACCGCTGAATCATCTGGAACGGTTCAGGGCAGGGTTTCCGGCAAATTATTCGATGGTTAATGACCCGGTGTTTGAGTCTTTTTATAACCGCGCCCTTTCGGTAACCGGTATCGATGAATTTAAGCAAATCGTGCGAAATGCTAATGAGTATGTTGCCAGACAGCATTTCGCGATATCTTTAGTGCAGCCGAATTTATTCGGTTTTACACAACCCTGGCTAAAAGGCTACAGCGGCCAATTCGGGGCGCAAACTAACCATAATGAGTTATTGTCTTTCTATCTATCCAGATTTTGGATTGACGGGGATTTAAAGAAATCTATTGCGCATCAGGGGTAGTATTTTTAAAAAGAACAAACAAAAAGCGGGTCCTTGGCAGACCCGCTTTTTGTTTGTTTTCCCTAAAATTACATTAAACGGAAATAACGGGACTAGAACGGCATCGGGATAGTTGTTATGCTAACCGAGTTAGTGGTCATTCCCTGATAGGTTGCCGTAATCACGGCAGTTCCAAGCCCCATGGCCTCCAGCAATCCGCCCGATGGTTGCGTAAATGCCGCGATAGTTGCATCGGAGCTATTCCACTTAACGAGAGAACTCACGTCCGCGGTTGAACCGTCGGAATAGGTTCCGGTGGCGANNAAAATTCTGGGTGAAACCCAGCTTCAGGTTAGGCGGGCTGGTCGGTGAAATCGCAATCGAAGTTAATGTTGCGGTAACCTTGCCGGTAGTGGTGGTTTTAGAGTAAGAGGTTGTTGTTTTAGTGGTTGTCGAATTTATTTCCGTAGTCGTTGAAGAATTTGAAGACGAAGTCACTAAGCTCGTAGACGAAGAACCTGACGAACAGGCGGACAACGCCAGGGTTAAAAGTGTAATCATTCCGATTACCAGACAAAAGCCGTACAAACGCATTGATTTGATTTTCATAGTACCTTGCCCACTTTTTTTTGATTAATATTTATTCCGGGATATGCTATGATGCTGCCTCAGGGGAATATTGAATTATTGGTTTTGCTATAACAGCACCTCCTGGGGTTTCATATTCACAATTTCTTCAGCACACCCTATATCTTACACCCGATACTAAACCGGTGTATTTTACAAGGCTTTTCCGTATTATATCCTAATATAAGGTATTGTCAATATCTCCGCTGTTATTGTTCATAAGAATATTTTTGGTGTTAACTATTATTTATTGTTCATAAAATCTTTTTTGAAAGAAACGTGATAACGGATTCAACACCTGAAGGATAATATCATACGCCAAAAATATTTCCTCCGTATCCTTTGCAAGCAGAATCATTAATGATAAACTAGTAGAAACCAATAAGGCTTGTTTTTCTGTGACAGGGTGAATAAGAAGGGGTATTTTAGATGCCAAAAGTTGATAACGAGATTATCATCAACGCCCCGGTACAGGAGATATTTGACTACGTCAGCCAACCGAGTAACCTGCAGCAGATTTGGCCCAGTTTAGTCGAAATAACGAACCAGACATTATTACCAAACGGCGGTTATCATTATAGCTGGGTGTATAAAATGGCGGGGATACATTTCAACGGTACCGGTGAATGTATCGATATAAAACCGAATCTCGTGTTAGCTTCAAAAAACCACGGCATGATTGACAGTATCGTGTCATTCAAGTTTTTATCTATCGGTATCCGGACTAAGGTAAGCCTGACCATTGATTATCAGGTGCCAATGCCGTTATTGGGACAGTTAACCGAAATGATAATTTTGAAGATGAATGCCAAAGAAATAGGTTTGATATTGGACAATTTGCGGATACGATTTGAAGAAACTTAATTCATGTTTTCAGTTCCGAAAAAAATTTCCTCAGATCCACGGACCTTATTGAATAAAATAGCTGCAGTTAATTTTCGGTTTTCAGATGAGCAGGAGTTATAAGTGCCGATCATCGACAAAGACATTATTATCAACGCCCCCCTTGAAAAAATATTTGAATACGTGAATAAACCGAGTAATCTTCCCCGCATCAGTCCTAGTTTAATCGAAATAAACAATGAGAAAATGTTACCTGCCGGCGGCTATAGTTTCCGGTGGATGTATAAAATGATCGGGTTTCACCTGGAGGGAAAAGCTGAATATACCGATATCATCCCGAATTTTTGGTTTACCTGTAAAACACACGCGGTTGTGGACAGTTCGATATCGTGGACATTCCGTTCCAAAGGAGCTCAAACCAGGGTAACCCTTACGATTTGTTACCGCATCCCTGTGCCGATGAGCAGTCGGCTATCCGAGAACATTATTGCTAAAACAAATGAAAAAGAAGCGGAACTGATATTGGATAACCTGAAAACAATAATCGAATTCAGCTGACTTTCCCACCAACTATTTGTATCCTTTAATATATTTCTGCATCTCCACGGCGAAAAGTTCATCGACCATTTGTTTTATTTCATCAATCGAGGCTATGGAAAAGGTTAACGGGTCGAGCACGATTGCCTGGAGGATTTTATTTTTGTCCTTCTCGACGATTCCTCTGACGGCCATTTCCTGAACGTTGATACTCATGCGATTCAGCGCCGCGCATTGCGCGGGCAGAACTCCGATATATTGCGGATGGATGCCGCCCCGGTCGACCAGACACGGTACTTCCACAACGCTCCCTTCCGGCAGGTTGCTGATCAGACCGCTGTTCCTGACATTACCGAAAATCCTGACAGGTTTACCGGTTTGGAAGGAATCGATAATGCCGGCCGCAATGCCGGTATCGGTATGTTCGCGGCTCAGCGGCAGTTTAGTACTGCTTTCAAGCAGCTTTTTTAATTCTTCGTCACGCTCCCGGATTTCTCTTTCAACATAGCCGTACATTTCCGTCAGGCTGTTTATCCGGTATGCGGCTAAAAGTTCCGGTTTCCGCCGGAAATAGGGCAGGGACATCGTGAGGTGCTGGCCGCCGCTGGTAAAATATCCAAATTCCCGCAGCATCGCCACTTCCACCAGGTCCACGTGACCGAGTGGAGAGTTTGGCCGCAGATAAACGGCGGGTTCGGTAAAAGTCTCCCTCAGTTTTGGGTATAAGTCTTTGCCGTGCCTTTTCAGTTCTATAAACCAGGCGAAATGATTTAAACCGGCGACGGTATAATAGAGTTCGCTAAACGGTATTTGCGCGTATCTTGATATGGCGCGGGCAAAGTGAAATGCGTTGGGGCAAAGGCCGATATTCTTAATCCGGGTGTAATCGTTAATCGCCCAGCAGATGATTGCCTGGGGATTTGAGTAGTTGAAAAGCCACGCATCCGGACATAGTTCTTCCATGTCGTGGCAGATTTCCAGAACATCGGGGACGTGGCGCAACCCGGCGAAGACACCGCCGACTCCTACGGCATCGGACTGGATTTCAATGCCGAGCCCCATCGTAATTTCCCGGTCTTTGATGACCGGCGCCCAACCGCCGGAACGGAACGAATTAATGACATAGTCCGCGCCGTCCAACGCGGCACGGCGGTCCGTGGTAGATTCTAGCCGCAGGTTGAGGTTTTGCTGTTTCGTCAGTCTCCGGGCATAGGCGGCCGCGAGCTCCAGCCGTTCTTTGTCGGCGTCGTGCAGTGTCACGGTGCTTTCCCCGAGGACGGGATGCGACACCACATCCGAAATAAAATCCCTTACGAGGACATAACTTCCCGCACCCATTAATACCACCTTTGGCATGAGAAAACCTCCGGAATATTACCAGATTATGATATTACTATTGAATCTGATTGTCAAAATATTTGAGTTTGTCATGATTGACCGGTTTTTTGGTTTGTTGTATACTTCAGACAATTGTTTTGAGACAGTAAACACAAAAAACAAACATGGAGGCGAGATAATGAAACGGGGATATGTTGATACACCCGAAGGGCAGGTACACTATCGTACCGAGGGAAACGGAGAACCGCTGTTATTGCTCCACAAAGCGGGATTGTCTTCAGACGAATTCACCGAAATGTTACCTTTTCTCGGTAAAAAATACCATGTTATTGCGATGGATGTATTTGGATACGGCAATACAGAGATGCCGGTGCCGGAACCGGGATTCGCCGATTATGTGAATAACATCCTGCACTTTCTTGATGCCATGAAGATTAAAAAAACCAATATCCTGGGTCACCTGCTCGGTTCATCTTTTGCCGTAGAAATAGCGGCCGTGCATCCGGAACTGGTAAAGAAACTGATTCTTTGGGATGCCATTTACCTGGAGCCGCAGGTGTTGAAGGATACGCAGGAAGAATACCGCACGGAACACATGGAGTTCAAACTGGACGGCTCCCACTTGATGAAAGTCTGGAACGGCCGGGGGCCGAAACCGGATTCGAACCTCAAATTAGTTCAAAGGTCGGCGATTGAATACATGAAGTCCAGTCTGGGCGAAGCCTCCGGCGTCTCACACCGGGCACTGTTTTCATACGACATCGAGCCGAAACTGCCGATGATAAAATGCCCGACGCTGCTGATGCACGGCAGCGGCGGCCCTCTTTTTGCGCGGCAGGCTGCAATCAGAGATGCAATTCCTGGGTGCCGGGAAGTGACGCTGGATATTCCGGGGCCTTTCCCGTTCTGGGAAAAACCCGCGGAAATATCGAAAGTAATCATTGATTTCCTGCAAAAGTAAAAAATTAGAGTTTATAATTGAGTTTACATAAAATAATAGCCGGCGGCTGTTCTGTCAGTTCGTCGGCTATTATTTGAATTTTATGATGGAAGCTACTGTTTTGTTTCCGCCAACTGACGGCGTACTTGGATGATTTCCGCCATGATGGCGACGGCAATTTCTTCGGGTGTTTCCGCGCCGATGGATAACCCGATGGGGGAATGCACTTTATCCAGTTGCTCCCTGGTAATGCCTTTGGTTTGCAGGTATGTAAAAGACGTTTTAATTTTTCTCTTGCTGCCAATCATCCCGATATAACCGGCAGGGGTGGTCACTGCCCACTCCAGCACCTGTTCGTCTTTCATGTGTCCCCTGGTAACGATGACAATATACGAAGAGCTGTTGATTTTCAGCCGTTTCATTACCGATGCCATGTCTTCGGCGATAGTTTCGTCGGCTTCGGGGAATCTTTCGGGATTGGCAAATTCCGGACGGTCGTCGATGATTGTGACACGAAAATCCACCATTTTGCCGATACGTGCGAGGAAATATGAAATGTGTCCGCCGCCAAAAATTATCAATGACGGTAAAGGTTTGATCGGTTCCAGAAAAACGTCGACGATGCCGCCGCAGGTCATCCCTTCTTTGGAAGCATCGGCATTGGTCAGCTCATAATGCGCCAATTTGGATTCATTTCCGTGAATCAGTTTCAATGCTTCCTGATAGGCCTGATATTCGATGGCGCCGCCGCCGATGGTACCGATGATTTTACCGTCGGCGAATACCAGCATTTTGGAACTTTCTTTCCTTGGCGCCGAACCCCGGGTGCTGACAATGGTCGCCAGTACCGCTTTTTCCCCGCGTCTTCTTAAATTAGCAATTGATTCGAAAATATCATCCATTTTGCACCGGTCCTTTTAGCTGTCGCCTTCGGCTTGTGCTTTGGCTTTTTGATAGTCCTGCGGTGTATCGATGTCGGTCAGAATTTCGGGCGCGTCAAGAGGTACTTCTAAAATATCCTGTAAATGATTATTTACCACAGCCTTGGCCCCCTGGTCGGCGATAGCCAGCAGTTCCTGCTTATATTTGGCAGCAAAAATAACCGGGTGGCCGTGTTTGCCGTTGTAAACCGGGATAACAATGCCGTGTTTACTTGTTTGATATTCGTCCAGTAAGCGGTTGATAATCGCGGGGCTGATGAACGGCTGGTCTCCCAACAGCAGCATGAACGCATCCGCTCCGGCTGGAGCGTTTTTGATTCCGCACTTTACGGATGAACTCATGCCTTCTTTAAAATCATGGTTGACCACGATCTCTATTTTGGGGGATATTGTAATTTTCCCCGCGATTTCACCGGCATGAGAGCCTAATACCAGTAATATTTGTTCCAAGTGCGAGGCCGCGGCGTTGTCGATTACCTGCTGCAGGATAATCGTCTTTCCCCAGGGCAGGAGCTGCTTGGGTGTCCCCATTCTCTTTGATTCACCGGCGGATAAAATAATACCAACTATCATCGTACTCATTCAGCATTATATTTACTAATGGCTAAATCTGTTTTTTCATTTTGTAATAATCACGATTTGTTCGGGCGGGAGGTGTAAATAGTAATTCAACCCATTAGAAAACGTTGATTCGGTTCCCCTGGTGAAGGCTGATTCGAGACGGTAACAATTGTCTTTGTTGGTTTTTAAATCGAAAAAACAGTTGATTGACGCCAAATTTTCGACGGTGGAACTTAATGTCCCCTGCAGGGTGTTTTGCCCCGGCCCCTGCACTGCCTGAATGTGCTCCGAACGTATACCAATCGTAATGGACTGATTTATTGACAGATTCCTGTACCCATTGACCGCTACGATTAATGCGGTGTCCAGATCAGGAACTGTTACGCATATCTGTTTGTCCGTTATCCCGGTGATGACCCCGTCCATGAAGTTCCGGAACCGGGTGATTCTTGCTACCGTCCGGTTAGCAGGAGACGAAATAAGCTTTTCTTTCAAGTCGCACTGCGCGATTTTCCCAGCGTCATAAACCGCGATTCTGGAACTGAGCCGGTAGGCTTCAGCCAGGTCGTGAGTGACCAGGATGATATGGCCTTTATAGAACTGCCTCAAATCCAGGATTTGCATTTCCAGCTGTTCCTTGGTCAGGGAATCCAGGGCCGAGAAGGGCTCGTCAAGCAATAAAATATCCGGTTCGGGCGCCAGGGCGCGAGCTACCGCTACTCTCTGCTGCTGCCCGGCGGATAATTCGCTGGGATAGCGGTTTTGCAGCCCGTTCAGGCCCATATTTTCAATTAAAAGCTGCACCCGCCGGTTGACTTCATCTCTCGGCTGGCGGCGGATACCATAGGCAATATTATTGCCGGCGGACAGGTGGGGGAACAAAGCATAATTCTGGAACACAAAGCCGACATTTCTGTCTTTTGGCTGCAGGTTCAATTTCTTGGACGAATCAAAGAGCACCCTGTCGTTTAGCTGGATGAAACCGCTGTCCGGTTGAATTAAACCCGCGATACAAAGCAGCGTCATCGTTTTCCCGGAGCCGGAAGGCCCCAGAATGCCCAGCACTTCGCCGTTGACGGATAAAGCGATGTCAAGTTTAAACCCGGGCAGTGTCCTGTTTATTTCAATTTTGAGCAATTGGTTATCTCCAGAATCAGGATGAAATGTCTCTCTTTTTACCGGCGGCTAAAATATCGCTCGGCACCGGGTTGACAACTAAACCACGGGACCGCGCTTTTGGTCTCTTTAAATAGGCCAGTAAAGCCAGCGAAGTCAGTGCGATGCCGATTACGATAATCATTAAGATGTTGGCTTGCTTCATGTTGCCGTCAACTATGTCGAAATAGATGGCAACCGGAATCGTGGCGGTTTTCCCGGGGATGTTTCCGGCAATCATCAGCGTGGCGCCGAATTCACCTAGCGCGCGGGCAAAGCTCAGGATTGTTCCTGCCAGCACCCCCGGCCAGGCCAGCGGCAGTGTCACCGAATACAATACTTTCCATTCACCGGCGCCGAGCGTCCGTGCGGCATTTTCGATGTTGACATCAACCTGTTCAAAAGCGCCGCGGGTGGTCATGTACATCAGCGGGAATGCCATTACCGCGGCGGAAATTACTGTGGCCGGCCAGGAAAAGACGATGGAGGTATGGAACAGCGCCAGAAATTTGCCGCCCCAGCCGTGTTTCCCCATAAAAAGTAATAAACCGAAGCCTACCACCGTGGGGGGTAATACCAGGGGCAGAATGAATATCCCGTCAATTACCGGTTTGAGCTTCCCGGTGTACCGTGATATCCACCGCGCCGCTGCGATTCCCAGAACAAAAGTGATTGCGGTGGTCGCAAGCACCGTTTTCAGGGATATCCACAGCGGCGAAAGATAGTCGTTCATATATCTAAACTTAACACACTAAAGATATTATTTGCCAGCCATTGTGAAGCCGTATTGAATAAACAAGGCCACCGCTGACGAACCGGACAGGTAATTCAGATAGGCCTGCGCCGCATCAGGGGTCTTACTGGCCGAAAGCACCGCTTCCGGATACACAATTTGAGCATTGATATCGGCCGGAGCCTGGGCGACGACTTTGACCTGGGTTGAGCTTAAGGCGTCGGTTGAATAAACCAGACCGGCATCCACGTTGCCGCTGGCAACCGTCGTTAATACCTGGGTCACATTGGCGCACAGTACTAACTTGGGTTGTAACTGGGCAGTGAGGCCGAGTTCAGTGAAAGCTAAATTGGCGTAAGTTCCGGCGGGCACGGAAGCCGGGTCGCCGACAGCGATTTTCGATACTTTGGATGTCGCCAGATCGCTGATGCCGGTAAGCCCTAATGTGCTGCCTGTGGGCACAATGAGGACAAGCGTGTTGTCCAGTAGGTTTTTACGGGAACCCGTCACGATTAAATTTTCCTTTTGGAGGGCGTCCATATTCGCCGCGGCGGCCGAGAGGAAAATATCGGCAGGGGCGCCGTTCTCAATCTGTTGCTGCAGCGTGCCGGACGCGGCAGTGTTTAGAAGGATGGTGACATTTGGGTTTGCCTGATTGTAGGTCGTATCGATTGCCTTCAGAACGGTACTTAAGCTGGAAGCTGCGCTGATATTCAGCGTCACAGGCGGCAGGATATCGATTTCATAGGTTCCTTTGATCCACAGGGAGGCATCGCCTTCCTGATTGGAGGCTGTAATCACACCGGATTCGAACGGACCGGTTGCGGCATCCAGCGCGCTGCCGTTCAGTTGATAAATGATTGCCATATGCGGCTGATTACTGGCCGTAGCGGGGGCGCCGGTCTGGTCGTAGGTATTAAAGGTGCCTGAATAAACCTGGGAATAAGATAAGGTTTTGCTATAATTGCCTGAGCCGGAAATCTTCACAGCGGAGCCGCTTAACATTCCGCCGGCTGCTTTGATCAATGTGGTTAATCTCACGCCAACAAAACTGTTTGTCGTGCTAACCGTACCGGCGCCGTTCCTGGTGGCTTCATAACCTGAAACTGAATCCAGAGATTTAAGCTGGGCTAACGTGTAAATATTGCTCATGTTGCCGCTTTTAACGGTGAGCGTGGTTGGTGCGGCAGTGGTAGTGGTTGTCGTAGCCGTCGTTGTAGTAGTGGATGCCGCTGTTCCTGTGGTGGTTGTTGTGGCAGGTGTAGTTGTGGTTGTAGTAGTAGTGCTCAATGTTGTGGTAGTTGTCGTTGAAGCGGCCGTTGTAGTGGTTGAGGCCGTCGCTGCGTTGCCGCAGGACGCCGCGGCTAACGACAGGGCCAGCAAAGCGGCACAAAGCCCTGTCAGCCATTTGATTTTGTTGGGGAACCGGTTTTGCATTGTTTCTCCTCGTTTTATTTTGTCTCGGAAGTTGTCAAGAATTAGATCTTTTACTTTGTAAGATTACGTGTTAAAATTCAGCATTGATATGTTAATGATTTGAATAATGATAAGCATACTTGACAGTACTGCAATATCAACTATACAATTGAATTATAATGAGTGTCAAGAATAATCTGCACGATGCCCGAAAAAAAGCCGGACTGACACAGGAAGAACTGGCGCACGCCGGCAATATCAGTCGTCAAGCATACGTGTCGATTGAGTCCGGTAAATCCGTGCCTTCGACCGAGGTGGCGCTGCGCATTGCCCGGAAGCTGCATATCAGGGTTGAAGACCTGTTTTCGCTGGATGACGGCATCGAAAATCTGGTTGAAGCGGAACTAATCGGGGACCCTGCCGATGTTACGGCCGGCACGCGGATGCAGGTGGTCCAGTTCGGTTCGCGCTTATTGACCCGTCCGATGAACGAGGGCCTTTCAGTGAGCCACGTCCTGAATGCGGCCGATGCGGTTGCCGTTACCGCACATGGCGGGCAAGTTGATTTGAAAATGTTAAACCAGACGGCTATAAAAACCCCGACTCTGATTCTTTCCGGCTGCGACCCGGCTGCTTCTATCATTTCCGCGATGATCCGGGACCAGGGCGTGCGCCTGATTTGGCTCGAAGCAGAAAGCATCCCGGCGCTGCGTTCTTTAGCCCGTGGGGAAATTCATATCGCCGGCTGCAGTTTCAAAGACAACGTCTCGGGTCAATATAATTTACCGCTGGTCAAGGAAATTATCCCGTTCCCGTGTACTATCATCCGGTTTGCCATCTGGCGGCAGGGAATGATAGTGAGCGCCGGAAATCCCAAGTCCATCAAACATATCGATGATCTGGCGATGCCCAATGTCACTTTTGTCAATCGTCAAAAGGGCGCCGGCAGCCGCGGTTTGTTGAACCGCCTCATCTGGGAAGCCGGCATGTCTGCCAAAAATATCCACGGGTATGAGATGACTGCCCACGGCGATCTGGCGACCGCCGAAATGGTGGCTTCCGGTATAGCTGACTGCGGGATTGGGATTGAAGCCTCCGCCCGCGCTAATGACCTCGACTTTTTATCGCTCAACGAAGAGCCTTACGACTTAGTGATTCCCAATCATTTCCTGGAATTACCGGCGATTCAATCCCTGCTCGCATTGTTGAAATTGAGGGATTTCCGCCGTCAGATTGAGTCCCTCGGCGGTTATGATACCACCCCGATGGGCACGGTTTATCAATAATCCCAAACCGTCCGGCTGTTTTTGCCATCGCGAAATTCAGTTGATTTTTGGTTAGCGTTTCCGTGTTTGTTTTTACTTGCAGAACGGGCAAACCGGATATTTACACTCATCGCATTTCAGGCAGAGTCCGCCGTGCCCAAGTTTACGTGTTTCCGCAAACGTCAGTTCTTCACCGGTTAATACACGGGGGAACAGCGTATCGAACGCAGTCGAGGGCGCGTGCAGCACGCAGGCCGGGACTCCCAGGATCGGCACGTTATCCAGTTTGGCGTACAGGAACATCGCCCCCGGTAAAACGGGCAGGCCGTAGAAACGCACATCCGCGCCGGATTTCCTGATGCCCAGCGGCGTCACGTCATCCGGGTCGACAGACATCCCGCTGCAGCAGAGGATTACTTCGCTGCCTTTGTTTTTGAAATCTTTAATCGTCGCCGCGATTATCTCCGCGTCGTCCGGCACAATCTGTTCGTTATTGACCGTGCAGCCGAGCGCCTCGATTTTCTTATGCAGAATCGGGGAGAAGCCGTCTTTAATCCGCCCTTTGAAGACCTCGCTGCCGGTCACAATCAGGCCGATGTTTTTCAGTTTCAGCGGCGCCAGCGTAATCATCGGCCGGTGCTTTGCGGCAACTTTTTCCATCTGCACCAGTTTCGCTTCGGTGGTAAATAACTGGATGATGCGCGTCCCGGCCACCGTCGTGTATTTTTTACAGACCGTGTTATTGTGGATTGTAGCGATGATAATATCGCCCAGCAGGTTTATTTCATCGAGCGCCGCCACGTTGATTTTTAGGAGGCCGGCTGCCGTAGTTTTCAGGTTGACCCTGCCTTCGCTGGGCAGGGAGTGGCTTAAACCGTTCCCCATCACTGCCTTGGCGATGCGGACGGCGGCTTCTTCTTCGTGGACTTCACCTTCGTCCATCGTCAGCACAAACACATGTTCCTTGCCGATGCTTAACAGCTCGGGGATATCGTCTTTGGTGATAATCTGACCGCGTTTGAACGCCGGCCCTTTAAACCCGCCTGGGATTACCTTGGTTAAGTCATGGGCCAGCGCCATGCCGATTGCTTCTTCAACTTTAACTTTCTTAATCATTATTTTTGCCTTTTAGTTCACGTGATTTCAAATAGTGTAAAAATGGGGAATTGATTCACGGGTTCTTACGCTTGTCCGCATAGCGGCGAATACAACTTTGATTTTTGCTTTGCTAACTTAATTGTATCAATATGACAGGCACGGGCGCAAACGACCGGTGGAAAAGAAGACGGCGGTTTGATTCAAACCGCCGCCCTGAAACTTCACTTTTTCCCGACCGGGAAATTACCCGCCGCCGATGACTGTGAGGATGGTGACTTCATCGTTGTCTTTAACTTTCCGTGTCAGCTCATCGGGGAAAGCCGGATCCTGATTGAGGTAGATTTCAAGGAAGCCGTAGGGTTTGCCCTGCGGGTCGATACATTCTTTTTTGAAGCCGGGATACCTTTTATCTATGTCATTGATAATTTCCCCGATAGTGCTGCCGTTGGCCGTCAGGGTTTCCTGCCGGTTTACGATATCGCGGAAATAGGGGGTTAAATTAACTTTGACACTCATTACGTTACCTTGCGGAGGTCCCTTTGCTCAGTTCTGCTGCCCTGGCCAGGATTTTATCGGCGGCTGCCGGCGGTTTGTAAATATACTGTTCCGCTTTCGCCGCTTCTTTGACCTTGAGGGACTTCAGTATCTTTTCCGACGTAATCGGGAGTTCCATGATGACCACGCCGCAGGCATCCCTGATAGCATTAATGATAGCGGGAACGACCGGTAAAATACAACCCTCGCCCACTTCTTTCGCTCCGAAAGGACCGTTGGGTTCGTTGCTTTCGATGATTATCGCATGCATATCAGGCACGTCCATCGTCGTTGGAATTTTATAGTCGCCCAGCGTCGGGTTCATCAGACGGCCCTTGCCGTCGAAAATCATTTCTTCGAATAAGGCTTCGCTCAAGCCGTGGCACATCGAGCCTTCCAGTTGGCCCTCGATGGACTTCCGGTTAATCGCGAAACCGCAATCATGCGCCAGGGTCAGGTGGTCGATGGTCAAATCGCCGGTTTCCGAATCCACTGTAACTTCCGCGATGCAGGTCTGGGTGGAATAAGCCGGTGAAGCGCCGACTACGGAGCCCTTCCATTCTTTGGAATATTGGATGTCAGGTGGTCTATAAGTACCCTTGCCCAAGATGCTGCCGCTGTCGGCATAGATCAGGCGGGCCACTTCGGCGAAGGTCAACGGGCCACTTTCTACCAGATTGGTAAAATGGCGGTGTTCGAATTTATAACGGTTTCGAATCAGATTAAGCTCGTCAGTGTTCTTTTCGGTGCCGAGCACCCGTCCGTCGCGTAATTCGAATTCGCTTGTCGGCAAATGGTACCGCTGCGATACCTTTTCCAATATCTGGGCTTTGATTGCCTCGGCGGCCTGTTTGGTGGCGTTGCCGGTCATCAATGTCTGCCGGCTGGAATATGCTCCCAAATCAATGGGGCACAGCCCCGTATCCCCGGAAATCACTTTCACATCTTCCAGCGCCAGTCCCAGGACTTCGGCGGTCATCATACCGAAAACAGTATCGGAACCCTGTCCGATTTCGTTAGAACCGGTATAAACGGTGATCCCGTTGCCGTCATCGGCCACTTTGATAATAACGGTTGACTGCGGGATATCTGTCCGGTAAATGGAGGCGCCGGCGCCGGAGACGAAATAACTGGTGGACACGCCGATGCCTTTTCCCTTCGGCAGGTGGTTTTTCTTTTTTACCCACCCTGAAGAATCGCGGGCGTCTTTCAGGCACTCCCGCATGTTGAAACTGCTTAAATAATAGCCGCTGGCGGT
>PMCB01000105.1 GCA_003153955.1 Dehalococcoidia bacterium
GGTTGGTATGGATATTCGGTACAGATTTCTATAATGTCAATACTTTTATGATTTTCTTTATGCTTATGATTTTTCGCTTGAAGATGATTGGGTAACCTCAGTTTCACCCTCACCCTAGCCCTCTCCCCTCAAGGGAGAGGGAACTAACCGTTTACATTAGTTTCCCTGTTACTATTTAAGAACGAGACGAATTCAGGCGGCGTACATTTTGACTGATGTCAAAAGTATTTCGTCCTTAAAGGACTCAAGGTTCGAAACCCGACCCTACACGCGCAAACATTTATCTTGTAAAGTACAATCGCTTCAGGGCGAGGAAAAAGAAGAGGAAAATCAGGGATACAATTTATCGGCTTCTTTTTTCAAATCCGCCCGGAAATCCGGGTGGGCAACGGCAATGAGCTCTTGAGCTCTTTGTTTCAATGTTTTACCAAAAAGTCTGGCGATACCAAATTCAGTGATGACATAATCGCCGAAGGCGGCGGGCAAAGTAACGGCCGTACCGGCGGCAAACCTGGCGGTAATACGGGAAACTGTGCCGGCTTTAGAGGTAGATGGCGTAGCCAGAATGGAGCGGCCGCCCTTGGACATGACGCCGGCAACCGGGAAATAGGCGCCGTAAGTATTGGTGACGCCGACGGTCCACTGTCCGGTCAGGTCGATGGAAGCGACGCTGTTAATGGCCACGAAGTTGTTAATCTGGGAACAAATTACCGGGTTGTTCACATATTCATAGCCATAGATTTCGAACAGCGGGTTGTTATTCATATAGGCGATATCTTCTTCATCACCGTAGAAGCCGCTGGCGACAATTTTACCGGGCATCAGATTGTTATATTTACCGGTCATAATCCCGGCTTTGGCGAGTTTGATGATACCATAGCGAGCGCCGCCGGCCCAGTAGCCGAGGTCGTTCTTTTTATCGAAGATACCCATTTGCGCCAGATTTTCAACCGCGACGCCGGCGCCCAGGCTGAGGATATCGCCATCTTTAACCAGAGTTTCGATGTACCGGGCAATGGTTTTCACCGAATCGAATTCAGGAATGGCGGCGCCTTTACCGGAGACTTCGGCGACATCGGTATCATGTTCGACAAAATAATCGATTTCAGAGACATGGATGAAATTATCACCGCCGGTCCTGATGAGTTTACGATTGACTTCCGCCAGGACTATTTTAGCGCGTTTGGCATAGCCTTTCTGGTGAAAGAGAGAATGCCCGAAGCAGCAAACGCCGTTTTCATCTGGAGGTGAAACAGCAACCACGGCAACGTCAACGTCACGATAGGCGCCTTCGCGTTTTTCATCCAGAGCTTTGAAGCTAAGGGCGAACAGAGAAGGCACAAAATCGCCGATAATTTTGGATTCGGTGGGCGGAGTGACATGGAACGATTCTTCAGCACCGGCAAAGATGGCGGGGTCTACGCGGTAAGTGCCGACAATAATATTGACACCGCGGAGTTGATTTCGGCGATTGGCAATGGCCTGAGGTATAACCTGAGTATTAGTACGATAAGGGATAACAACAGTATCGCCGGATTTAACGGCTTTGGCGGCTTCTTCCGCCGAGACGAGTTTCTGCTTGTATTCTTCTTGCCACCGCATTTTTTTATTCCATCCTTAAGTGAGACCAGGGCGGATAAAAATATCTTCTACGCAACCAAAGGGGGTTAGTTAGATAATAGTAAAAGCGGGAATAAATGTCAAAGAAACCAATATTAGGATGCATGACCTAGAATTGTTGCGAGCAATACTAAAATATTAGTTTGATTAGAAATATATAACTTAATTACTCCGCCATTATATTTATCACATCATTAATGAGACAACAACGCCCTATCTCTTTGTCTCTTCCCCAGCGTGGGAAGAGACATTCTTATTTTGGGCCAGCGAGGGCAAACGCCCTCGCTGGCCCTCTGGTTTCCCCTTTTCCTCCCAACTCAAAAATAATTAATTCTTTAAGAATATGAGTTTTTAAATCCCGGCTGTTGTTATTCATTTGCAATCTTTGTATCCTGTTGGTATCTTCGAGGCCCCGCATCAGTTTATATTTCACAAAATTCGATCAAAACTACAAGGAAAGACAGTGGATGCCACTGCTAAAACATGCGGGATTCGAGGAGAATCGGGTAAATATTGTATGATGGTAATATTGGTTTTTAACAATTAGTTTGGCGATAAATAAAGGTTTGTCCCGATATTGAAAAACTGGAAATCATCTGCAATCCTAGCGTCGATGGCGTTAGTTGCCGTATGCGCGGTCTGGGGTTCAACTTTTCTGATTGTACAGAACGCGGTGTCGCGCATGCCGGTGATGGATTTTCTGGCGGTGCGTTTTACCGTTGCTGTAGCGGTGATGTTTGCCCTGCGTCCGACCTGTTTACGGGGGATGACTCCGCAAGGTTTGCGGCGGGGAGTAGGTTTAGGGGTGGTACTGGGAGCAGGTTACATTACTCAGACATATGGGCTGCGTTTTGCTTCCGCGACGGTATCCGGGTTTATAACCGGGATGTTCGTGGTGCTGACGCCGGTGATATCCTGGCTGATATTGGGGAAAAAGGTCAACCGGAATACGATACTGGCGGTGGTGTTAGCCACAGTGGGGCTGGCATTGCTCAGCCTGCATGGTTGGAGCGTGGGTACAGGGGAATTGCTGACGCTGGCTTGCGCGGTATTTTTTGCGATTCATATCGTGGGGTTGGGTGAATGGTCGTCTGAATATGACCCTTACGGATTTGCTCTACTGCAAATTGCGACAGTAGCCGTTATTGCGCTGTTAGCCGCATCACCCGGAGGCATCAAATTGCCACCGGACGCGAGTACCTGGGGGACGGTGGGCATCACCGCGGTATTCGCTACGGCGATCGCTTTCGTGGTACAGACGTGGACACAGTCGCTGGTGCCGGCGGTAACCGCAGCGATAATAATGACGATGGAACCTGTTTTTGCCGGCATTTTCGGCGTATTTTTCGGCAAAAATCATTTAACCGTCCAGATTATTTTCGGGGCGGTGTGCGTGCTGACAGCAATGCTGATAGTGGCGTTAAAGTCTTCAGCCAAGACCACAAAGCTGGAAAACTAATTGTTGCATAAACATTTCAAAAGAC
>PMCB01000132.1:0-16859 GCA_003153955.1 Dehalococcoidia bacterium
CCCATTCTTCGATTAGAAAAGAGTCCCCCTGTCAGGTAGCCTTTGCGGCTAAACATTGGAAAAGGAATGTTTTTAGAAAAACTGGCATTTTTTATCAGAACGGATATCTGCCAACGATAAAATATCAATATGTTATAATCAGTAACGAATAAATAATATTGAAAAATACTACTAATGGGTAATTATCAGCCACTGCAGCCCGAATTATAAAGGCGAAGATAAAGATGAATAAAAAACAATTCAGTTTTGCTGCCGCAGTTTTGGTTCTGCCAACGTTAATAATTTTGATAACATCGTGCAGCTCAAAGCCTCCCAGTGCTACCACAACTACAGACGATGTTAATTCCCTGGATTTCGCGCAGAAAATAATGCAGACTCAAATTTCGGCAGCTCCTATTGAAGACGCCGGTAAGTCGCTGGAGCCTGAATTAAGCGCCCAATATCCGGACACTTTCGGTGGGTTGTGGGTGGAGTATACCCCTAAATTCCATTTTGTTGTTGCATTTACAAGTGGGGGCGAAGAAGCTGTCCAGCCGTACCGCCAGGGATTATTGGCAAATGCCATTGAAGTACGCACCGTCAAATATTCTTACCGAAGCCTCCAAAAAGCGCAAACGGATATAATGACAGCCCTCAACAAACTGAACATTGAATTCAACTCAGGAATCATGACGATGGATAACGTGGTGGAATTGGATATTGCCAAAACAGATATGCCCAGACTGAATGATGCCGTTCAGTCTGGGCATTTGTTAATACCCGATTGCGTTAAAATTGTGCCTGTTGACGCACTGGCTAGCCCCCTTTAGCGGGGTTTAGCCCGAACATTCTAAGTTAGCACTTTTTCGTGGTGACGTACTTTTCTTCCAGGCCTTCCCAGAAATCCAAACGGCGCAGCTTGTTGAGATAAGCGTTATCCGGCAAGCCGGCGGGAAAGAAGCTTTTTGTCGAGCCGGTATCATAAAGACCTTGATACATATCGATTAAGGCTTTGGCCACGCCGGGAAGGGGATTACCCGGTACCCACAGTTTGGCGCCGATATCTTCGTAGTCTTTGGTGGTAAATTCTTCCGGCCCCGAGCCCCAAATCCAGACTTTGGGTGCGCCCATTTTTTTATAAATATCTTTCATGATGGACTTGGTGGTCTCGCCGGATTTCGGTTTGATGGTATCGATACCTTGAGGAAGGAGCGCATCGACGCCTAAATCCACCGCCGCTTTCATCCTTGCAATTGCGTCTTCCACGCCGTTGGTCCGTAAGGAATCAGTGCGGGCACAGATGAAAAAGTCTTTATCTTCTTTTTCGCGGGCTTCCATGGCAGCCTTGAGTTTACCGATATATTCATCCAGCGGAACAACTTCCTGGGTTCCGAGCGCCGGGCATTTGGTTGGGTGCTTCTGGTCGTCAAGGAACAAGCCTGCAGCCCCGGCCCGGATCAGTTCGCGAGTGGTACGGTAAGCGGCCAACGCTCCGCCGTAGCCGTCATCAGCGTCCACGATGAAAGGGATATCCACCGAATTGACCATATTTCTGACGATATTCACGACTTCAGTGGCCGTGGCAATACCGAAATCAGGCATACCGAGTTGAGCGTCGCGGATCCCGTAACCGGTCATAAAAACAGCTTTAAACCCGACCGCTTCCGCCATACGGGCAGACAAACAGTCGTAAGCGCAGGGAATGACTTTCAATCCGGGTTCATTAAGTAATTTCCGCAGCATTTTCGTCTTTTTCATCAAAATACCCCTTTTATATTTTACCTTCAGCAATCAGTTTATCGGTATACGGTTCGATGCCGCCGGCCGACATGATTTCCAGTAAAAAGTCAGGCAGCGGTGTAAATTTCAGGGTTTTCTTGGTAGTGACGTTCTTGATTTCACCGGCCTCAAGGTCAACTTCCAGAATATCGCCGGCCTTAACATTTTTATTTATCCCTTCCAGTTCAATAATTGGCAAACCCAGATTGATGGAATTTTTAAAGAAGTTCCGGTCGAATGATTCGGCGATGACACAAGAGATGCCGGCTTGTTTGATGCCGATATTGGCGTGCTGGTGGCCGTGCCCGCAGCCCATATTGGTGCCGACGACCATGATATCGCCCTTCTTCACTTTCTTCGGGAATTCAGGGTCGACCGGGGTCATCACCCATTTGCCGAAATTACCGTCTTTCATTAAACCCATTTCACGTTCGCGAAACGGGATAATTTCTTTATCGACATCCAGATTATCACCAAAGACCCATACTTTGCCTTTGAATTTTAAAGCCATTAATTTACTCCTTAAAGATATTTGCGGGGGTCAGCGATTTTACCTTCGAGCGCGGAGGCGGCAACAGTGGCGGGGCTGCCCAGATAGACCTGAGCGCTTTCTTCGCCCATGCGTCCCGGGACGTTGGTGGTACTGGAGGCGATACAGACCTCGTTCTTGGCGAGCGGGGTGTAGAATCCCGGACACATGCTGCAGCTGGGGGCGCAAATCAGACAACCGGCTTCCAGCAGCGTAGAAATGATGCCTTCCTTATCCGTCCGGAGCATTGTTTCCGCAGACCCGGGAGTGACATTGAACATCACATCAGGGTGGATTTTTTTGCCTTTTAAAATCCTGGCGGCAATTCTCAAATCTTCGTCACGGCCGCTGGCGCAGGAACCGATGAAAGCGGTGGTGATTTTGGTGCCCTCAACCGATGAAACAGGCTGGACGGTACGCCGGTACGGCGGAACAACGATCTGCGGCTCAATTTTGGAACCGTCGTAGGTATATGTTTTAGCATACACGGCATCCGGGTCGCTGTACTGAGGCTCATAATGAACTTTGGTCCGTGTTTTGAACCAGTCAAATACTTTTTGGTCGGGATTAACGATGCCGGTCTTCGCGCCGGTAAAAATGGAGAGGCAGCACATGGATAAACGCCCGTCGAGGCTCATATCTTCGACGACCTGTCCCGTAAATTCCATCGCCTGATAGACAGCCCCGGCCGGACCGATTTGGCCAAGGATATATTCAAATACATCCCGGCCCATTACGCCGTCCTGCAGTTTACCGGTGATGTTGAATTTGATACTTTTCGGCACACGGAACCACATCCAGCCGAGCCGCAGAAAAGCAGGTTCTGCGGCGGAAAGATTGATACCCAGACAGCCGACCCCGCCGGCAGTAGGGCAATGGGTATCGGCGTGCAGGTAAACATTGCCCGGCAGCGCCCAGCCTTTTTCGATGGGAAGATGGTGACATGTGCCGACATTACCCAAATCGAGGATATTTTCTTTAGGAACACCTAACGACAAGGCCCATTCTTTAGTAATGCGGTGGGATTCCCTGTTGGTTACATTATCCTGCTGCCTGGCCCAGGTGCCGCAATGTTCCGGGGCAATCATCACTTTTTTGGGGTCAAAAAATTTATCCCAGCCGAGACGCTCATATTCCCGGGAATTAAGGGCGCCGATATCGCTGCCGACCTGAATATAGGTGTCTTTGATACCGAATTTAAGATAATCTCCGGGAGAAACCTCCGGTTTGCCGGCAGCTTTGGCCATGATTTTTTCGACGATGGTTTTTCCCATGCTAAAAATACCTCTCTTTTTGTCTCAGGCTTTAAATACATTGAGAAAGCCGGATAATATTAAAAAACGATAGGGAAATGATGCAGCCGATTTCGAATCAGGCAGTGAATTAAAAAACATGATACTTTGATATCACCTATCTTTTGCAGACAGGATAACACTCAAAAAAAGTTTTGTCAAACAAAAAATATGTTGATTTTATTTATAACGATAAAAAGATAAAATTAATGAATAATTAGAGCCTAATTGTTCATCTTCCGATATGGCGGCGCGCAAATTCCTCGAAATCCCGTAGGCCCGAAGGAGAACCGATTTCATAGAACCGTTCAGTAACTTCAAAAGCAAGCAGTTGTTCGATTCCGATCAAGCGGATAAATAGGTCTTCCAGCGGAGAAAAACGATTTTCCGGAATCAGCTGAAGGACTTCTTTGCGGAAGATTACGGCGCCGTAATCGATGTAAACCATGTCTTGCGTTTGTTCGGCTTTACTGTATTTCGCGACCATGTTGTTTTTAACGGCGATGTTGCTTTTGTCATAAGAGTCATCATTCTTAAAAATGGTATCAAGACCGAGTTTGTTCTGAGAGCAAAAATACGACATCATTTTGGCAAAGTTCAGGAAAAGATAGGAATCTCCGTACATCACGACGAAAATATCCTTTAAAAAAGGTCCGGCATTTTTCAGCGCGCCGGCGGTGCCTAGCGGCTTTTCTTCCGGACTGTAATGGAGGCTCACATCATATCTGCTGCCGTCACCGAAAGCTTCCTGAATTTGCGCACCCAGGTGGCCGGTACAAAGTACAATATCGCTGATACCGTTGTTCTTTAATAACTCGAGTTGATAGGCGAGGAACGGTTTATCGAGTATTTCTACCAGGGATTTCGGGCGGTTTTCCGTTAAATTACCGAGTCTGGTGGCCAGTCCGCCGGCTAAAATTACAACCTGAATATCCATTATTTAAATCCGCTATATAAATATCAATTAAATATGAATCAATATAAATACCCAAACTATATCGAAGCCGGTTGGAAATGTCAATATTAATGGGCCGAAACCGGCAATCAGTCAGCGGATAAATAATCAAGAATTAAGTATCGATAATCAGGAATCAGTTTGCTTCTTGAATTAGGCGGGGCTTTAACATACAATTCATTTAGTGGCTGTAAAACCGGTCACAAAAACGAAGGTGAGTGAAATGAGCAAATTCATTGAAAGATTACAACAGGTAATGACGCCCTCTGTTCAATCCATGGGCTTTATGACGGCAAAAGCGCAATGCGCCAGACCGAAAATACAGCTTGTTCTGAACGTTAACGCAAGCAAAGCAAAAACTCAGATCAAAGAAGCGGCCGGGGCTGATGCTCTCCTCTTTTCCAATGGTGCAGTTGACTGCGGAGAGACAGTAACCGGAATGCGGCTGGTAAAAGGCGACGCAGAAGAAGTCGAGAAAGCGGTCAAAGCCGGAGCTGATTTCGTTGTCTTGCCGCTAAGCGGAGAAGTTTTAGCACCCGATAAAAAAGTGGGAAAAATTATTCAAATAGAGGACGCAATCACCGACATTATGTTACGCACGGTTAGCGATCTCCCGGCAGACGCGGTACTTTTGATGGAAGACAAAGAAAACAGCCTGTCATTGACTTGGAAAAGATTGATGCTGATTCGCAAGTTCGCCTCCCTATCAGGCAAGCCCTTGCTGATTGAAGTCCTGGCAAGTGTTAAAGAGACCGAGCTGCAACAGATTTGGGATGCCGGAGTCAGCGGCGTAGTCGTCAGGATAGACGCGGAACAGGCTGAAGCCGCGGCCGCGAATTTGCGGCAAATAATCGAAAAACTGACATTTCCATCGAAACAGAAGAATGGAAAAAACATGGCGATTGTGCCCGCGGTGACCGTTGCTGCCGAAGCTCCCAAAGAAGACGACGATGACGATGATGACGACGACGAATAGGGTTATTTGCTGCTAAAAAGCGCACTCATTATACCGGATAAAAAAGCACCTCTCCATATTTAAAGAGGTGTTTTTTTGTTTAGTTTGTTGAAGCGTTGTTAATTATGCCCGGGTGTTGGGACCGGACAACTGCCAGGACTTGCCTTCAGTAGTAATAGAAGGCGCAATAACCATCTCGGCATTATGCATTTCGCGGATAGTTGAGGCGCCGCAGAAACCCATTGCCGTCCTGATGGCGCCGACGAAGTTCTGGGTACCGTTGGTAACGGATGTCGGGCCAAACAGAATCTGCTGTAAAGGAACGGAGGTGCCGACTTTGATGCGGGTACCGCGCGGCAGGACAGGATTAGGGGTCGACATTCCCCAATGATAACCGTGGCCGGGTGATTCGATAGCCTGAGCAAAAGTCGAGCCAAGCATAACGCCGTCCGCGCCGGCAGCAATCGCTTTGCATACATCGCCACCCTTCTTGAAACCGCCGTCGGTGATAATCGGCACATAACGGCCGGTATCTTTGAGGTAAGTATTGCGTGCGGCGGCACAATCGATAGTCGCAGTGATTTGAGGCACGCCGACACCGAGTACTTCTCTGGAAGTACAGGCAGCCCCGGGACCAACTCCAACCAACACGCCGGAGACGCCTTCTTTCATCAAATCGAGACAGGCGGAATAGCTGACACAATTACCAACAACAACAGGAATCGGCACAGATTTTACGAGTTTGGAGAAAACCAGGCCTTCATAACTCTTGGAAACGTGACGGGTGGTAGTGACGGTGGACTGGACAAAGAGCAGGTCGGCGCCGGCTTCAACAATCAATTGCGCATACTTTTTGGTGTTGGTGGGCATGACCGTGGCGGCACAGACCGCGCCGGCTTTCTTGATAGCCCGGATTCTTTCCCCGATGAGGTTTTCTTTAATCGGGGCTGAATATATTTTCTGCATCAGCGCAGTCACTTTTTCATTCGGGGAGTTGGCGATTTCGTTGAGGACTTCGGCGGGATTATCATAACGGGTCTGAACCCCTTCCAGGTGAAGGACCGCAAGACCGCCCAGCTTACTCATCAGAATGGCGAAATTGACATCGGTGACGCCGTCCATCGCCGATGCCACAATCGGTATATCCAATGTGATATTTCCAAGTTGCAGTGAAACATCGGTCTGTTCGGGATTGACGGTAATGTCTCCCGGGACGATAGCGACATCATCGAAACCATAAGCCTGTTTCATTTGCTTAAATTTTGGTGCCGTCATATATTTTTACTTCCTTTAGAACTAATAATTTTACCGGTTGCTAAATATTATTCTCAATATATCATCAAATTGTTGCAGTTTCAATATGACACTAGAGTCATTATTGATATGTGAAGCTAGACTGCCATACCGCGGTGGGTTATAATGACGATACTGATATGAATACACTTTATGTAGTGGCAACCCCAATCGGCAACCTGGAGGATATTTCCCTGCGGGCACTGCGTATTCTCAAAGAAGTCAGGATAATCGCGGCGGAAGATACCAGGAAAACCAGCCGGCTGTTGAATCATTATCAGATCACGACGCCGATGACCAGCTACTACGAGCACAACAAACTGGTCAAATTGAATCGGATGCTGGATTATCTGGCGGATGGGGATATGGCGCTGGTCTCCGAGGCGGGGATGCCGGGTATTTCGGACCCCGGTTATGAACTTATTGTCGCGGCAATCGGGCAGGGGATACCGGTGGTGCCGATACCCGGGGCTTCGGCCGTAACGACAGCGCTGGCAGTCTCCGGATTGGCGACCGATAAGTTTACGTTTTTAGGATTTTTGCCGAATAAATCAGCAGCCAGGCGTCGTGTGCTGGAGAGCGTCGCGGCGGAAAAAGCTACCTTGATTATCCTGGAAGCGCCGCATCGGGTACAGGATTCTTTGCAGGATATATTGGCAGTTCTGGGGGACAGGCGAATAGCGGCGTGCCGGGAACTAACTAAAATGCACGAGGAAGTCTTTCGCGGCACGGTCAGCGAAGCGCTGGCTCATTTCGCCGCGCCAATAGGCGAATTCACCCTGGTTATCGATGGGAATAAGGACGAATCCCCTAAAGAACTCACGGCAGACATTTCCCAAAAACTCCATGATTTACGGAAGTCCGGTTTGCCGGCAAAAGAAGCAATTGCGGGGATGGCGGCGGAAACCGGATTATCCAAACGGGAACTTTACCGAGTGTGGCTCGAGCAAACATAATGTACTTTGAAGCCAATTTAAGATATTATTAAATGAGGTGCAATGTAATCCGGTAATATTATTTATTATTGTCTGATATGCGCACCCAGCCAAAGATGAAATTGTTTTAAGGGGAGGAATTAGGATGAGACGAGGATGTATTTCACAGGGGAATATAAAATGCGACAGCTGCGGGATGATGGTTCCGTACGCGGGACGATACATGACGGTGGAAGAAGCGGACGGTGAGGAAACCAGCGAAGGCGGCGAAACCAAAAACTACTGCGTAAAATGCTGCGTTAAGAAGAAATATGCCGAATACCGCGAAGAAAAAGGGGACAAAGTCCTGACATTCTTCCATGAAGAGAAAAAACTCTCATAAAGTCAATTATTTCGGTAGGGTAGAGAATAATGAGCGAGAGAATCCTGGTTTGTGTTGCCTGGACATATGCTAACGGTTTAGCGCATGTGGGTCATGTGGCGGGTGCCAACCTGCCGGCGGATATTTTTGCCCGGTATCACCGGATGAAGGGCAATGAGGTTTTGATGGTCTCGGGGTCGGACATGCACGGCACGCCGGTGACGCTCAAAGCCGAACAGGAAGGGAAAACACCCGCTGAAGTGGCGATGTACTACCACACCGAATTCGTAGACGCCTGGAGACGACTGGGATTTACTTTTGACCTTTACACACACACCGAAACACCCAATCATGCCCGGGTAACGCAGGATGTTTTCCTGACGCTGTTAAAAAAGGGTTATCTTTATACCAATACTGTTTTGCAGGCATACTGCCCGAAATGCGAACGTTTCTTGCCGGACCGCTATGTTGAGGGAACCTGTCCGTTTTGTAAGGGCAAGGGAGCCCGCGGCGACCAATGTGATACCTGCGGCAAACCGCTCAACGCGAATGAACTGATTGAACCGCACTGCCGTTTGTGCGGAACGCCCCCGGTATTTAAAGATACTGAGCATTTCTTCTTGAAGCTGAGCGCATTCAACGAACAGTTGTTGAGTTGGGTTAAAGACCAACTCCACTGGCGGCAGAATGTGATTAATTTTACCACCCATTACCTCCAGGAAGGGTTGAAAGACCGGGCCATCACGCGCGATATAGCTTGGGGCGTGCCGATACCGGTAAAAGGGTTCGAAAACAAACGCATTTATGTCTGGTTCGATGCGGTCATCGGTTATCTGTCCGCTTCCAAGGAGTGGGCGGCCATGACCGGCGACCCGGAAAAATGGCGCGATTTCTGGCAGAAGGACTGCCGCAGTTATTATTTCATCGGTAAAGACAATATTCCGTTCCATACGATTATCTGGCCGGCGATGTTGATGGGTTACGGCGGACTGAATTTGCCTTATGATGTGCCGGCGAACGAATTCCTGACCGTGGAGAACCAGAAAGGTTCGAAAAGCCACAACTGGGCGGTATGGATAAAAGATTATCTTGCCAGTTATGACCCCGACCCGCTGCGCTACATCCTTTCAATCAATATGCCGGAGAACAGCGATACTGATTTTTCATGGCATGAATTCGTGCGACGTAATAATGATGAACTGGTGGCGACTTACGGCAACCTGGCACACCGTGTGTTGACGCTGACTTACCGTAATTTTGACGGCAAAGTCCCGACGCCGGTGAATCCGGATGAAGAGGATCGTCTACTGGCGGCACAATGTGCTGAGGTTTTTGAAGAAGTTGACGATAGCCTGGCCCGCTGCCAATTTAAACAGGCGCTGAACAAAGCCATGGCCCTGGCACATGAAGCTAACCGCTACCTGGACGGGAAAGCCCCTTGGAAGACGATTAAGACCGACCGGCAGGCGGCGGCTAATTCGTTGTACGCAGCAATCGGCGCAATTTCAGCTTTAAAGACAATGCTCTCGCCGTTCCTGCCGTTTAGTTCGCAGAAATTACACGAATATCTCGGCTTTGAAGGTAAAATTGAAAATTCAAAATGGGAAATTTGCATTCCCGCACCGGGTCAAAAACTGATAGAGCCAAAAGCTTTATTCATCAAGCTCGATGACGAGATAATCGAAAAAGAAACTCAGAAGCTCGGACACTAATCACCGGGAGACACGGTCATGCAGTTAACCGAAATCTATGCTCCGATTCAGAAAGACCTGGCAATCGTGGAAGACCGGATAAAGTCTACAGGTTCAGGGGAAGCCCCATGGTTGGGAGATTTATTGACCCACGCGCTGAAAGGTGGCGGTAAAAGGCTCCGTCCGGCGCTGGTACTGCTCTCCGCCAGTTTTTACGATTATAACTTGGAACGTCTGATGCCGATGGCCCGGGCCGTAGAAATAATGCATCTGGCAACTTTAGTGCATGATGATACAATCGACAATTCTTTTGTGCGTTGGGGCAGACCGACTGTGAACAAAATCTGGGGCATGGAAAAAGCTGTGCTGCTGGGCGATTACCTTTTCGCCAAAGCCGGCGACCTGACGGCCAGCACGGAGAACCTTCGGGTAATCAAACTGCTGCCGCAAACCCTGATGATTATTACTAACGGGGAACTGGCGCAATCGGCCAGCGCTTTCCAATTGGGTCAATCCCGCGAACAGTACATCTTTAGAATCTCCTCGAAAACAGCGGCGCTTTTTGTGATGGCTGTCGAATCGGGAGCCGTGTTGAGCAATGCGCCGGAAAAATCGATTCAAATCCTGCATGATTATGGTTATTATCTGGGTCATGCCTTCCAGATTATCGACGATATTCTCGATTTCACCGGTACTGAAGAGGAAATGGGCAAACCTGTCGGCGGCGACCTGGCACAGGGCACAGTCACCCTGCCGACCTTAATGCTGATGGAAAAATATCCGCAGGATAACCCGGTAAAAAAAATGTTTGAAGGCGGCGATAAACAGAAATACGTCCGGGAAACAATTGAGATGGTGCGGAATTCCACGATCATTGCGGAATGCTTCAATGTCGCCAACGAATATTGCGACAAAGCCTGCCGCAACCTCAAATCACTACCGGAAAAAGGGCCCCGTGCTTCGCTGACCGGCCTGGCGGATTATATTGTCTCCAGAAGAAGGTAACTGGTTTCAACCGATAATTATCGTCCGTAGTTCACTATAAAACGAAAGGGAGTGCTTGCGCACTCCCTTTTTGCTTGTTTCTACTTTTGTTCCGGTTTGGATGGCGGTTCCAGAACAATACTTGCCGTGCCGCCGTCCGGCTGTGGTTTTAGAATCACCGTCGGCCCCGGTTGAGGGTTTTTAGCTTCCGGCTGTTTTATTTCCGGAGGCGTTGGTTCTATGACTTTGGGAGCAAGAGTTTCGCCTCTGAACAGAGCTTCTAATTCGTCCGTATCCAAAGTCTCTCTGGTGATCAGAGCGTCGGTTAATTTTTTCAGCAAATCCATATTATCAGTCAGGATTTTGGTGGCTAATGCAGAGGCTTCATTGATAATACGGTCGATTTCCCGGTCAATTTCGAGAGAAGTCCTTTCACTGTAATCCTTGGTTTCAGAGATTTCCCGGCCCAGAAACACCAGTTCCTGTTTGTCGCCATAGGTACGGGGCCCCAGTTTATCGCTCATACCGAGGTCAGTTACCATTCGGCGGGCGTAACCGGTAGCGGACCGCAAATCACTGGACGAACCGGAAGAGGGCTCACCGAAGATAAGTTTTTCCGTGCACAGCCCGGCTAAAGATACCGCAATGCTGTCCGTTAATCTGGATTTTGACCAATACGCTCTATCTTCAGGCAGCATGCGGGTATAACCGCCGGCCATACCGCGGGCAATAATTGATACCTTATGGGGCGGGTCTGCATTTGGCAGTAACTTGGCCACTAGGGCATGTCCGGCTTCGTGGTAAGCGGTCAGTTTTTTATCTGCGGCGCTCATCCGTTTACTGCGTCTCTCCGGCCCCATGGCTACTTTATCGATAGACTCTTCCAGGTCAATCATTTCAATTGTTTTCTGACTCTTTCTGGCCGCCAGAATCGCAGCCTCGTTCATCAGGTTAGCAATATCAGCGCCGCTGAAACCTGCCGTCTCTTTAGCCAGTGTATCCAGCTTAACCGAGGCTCCGAGCGGTTTATTCTTGGCATGAACTTTTAATATCGCGGTGCGGCCGATGACATCCGGTAAATCCAGCACTACGCGGCGGTCAAAACGGCCGGGCCGCAGAAGGGCCGGATCCAGAATATCGGGACGGTTAGTGGCCGCCAGAATGATAATACTGGTGTTAGTATCAAAACCGTCCATCTCTGTCAGGATTTGATTCAATGTTTGTTCACGTTCGTCATGGCTGCCGCCTAAACCGGCGCCGCGGTGACGTCCTACCGCATCGATTTCATCGATAAAAATGATGCAGGGAGCATGGTGCTTGGCTTGGTCGAACAGGTCGCGGACACGGGAAGCGCCCACGCCCACAAACATTTCGACGAATTCGCTGCCGCTGATGGAGAAGAAAGGAACTCCGGCTTCACCGGCGATAGCTTTTGCCAGTAAAGTTTTACCGGTACCGGGAGGTCCGACCAGCAAAATGCCGCGTGGGATACGAGCACCGAGAGCGGTAAAACGGTCGCGGGATTTTAAAAAGTCAACAACTTCACGCAATTCCTGCTTGGCCTCATCCACACCGGCGACATCATTAAAAGTGACCTGCGGTTTATCACCGGGGAAGAGACGGGCGTTACTGCGCCCGAAACTCATCGCCTGGTTATTGGCGCCGCGCGCACGGAAGAACATGATTAAAATAAACACGCCGAGAATAATGATTAAGCCCCAGGAAAGAAGGATACTCAACCAATCGATGCCGGGAGCTTGAAAAGTCACTGCAACTAATTTGGGATCAATGGTCAAGCCTGCGACCTGGTAGATACTGACACCCGTACCAAGATAGGCAGAATATTGCGTGCCGTCAGTACCAACGATACTGACATTCTGGCCCTGTACGTTAATTGACTTGATTTGGCCGGCCTCATTTTTGGTGACAAGATCGCTCATGTTGATCGGAGTGACTTTGGGTGCCGTCGTCGGATTCTTGAATATCCACAAAATCAGGGCGATACCCAAAATAAATATGATTAAATAGACTATACTGATGCTGCGAACTTTCGGTTGTTTCATTTTGACCTCTATGAGCGCTAAAGCTCTATTTACATTATAACAAAAACGGAATCAACGTGAATAGCAACAATAATTTGTACTTTAATATAAGGTTACATAATATATAGTACCGGCTTTGGTAATGCGTTGATTTATTCGGTCCGAAATGATATACTTGAGCGTGTAAAGGCGTTGAAGGAGAAGAGTAAGAGCATTAATGGCGCCCAGCGAGTCCGGCATGGTGTGAGCGGACGCGCCTGACCCTCTGAAAATCCCTCCTGAGCTGCCAACCGAAAAGAATTTTTCTGAGTAGGCTTGGCCGGAGCCGTCAGCCGTTAACAGCGACGAGGACATTTATTTGTGTCCTGGGGTTCTTTGTTGAGCCCTAAAAGAGCGCCCCGGATATTTCGGGGAAACAGGGTGGTACCGCGGGTGTTTTGCAAATCCCGTCCCTCATAAGGACGGGATTTTTTGTTTTTGTGTGGTCAATAAATGAACAAGATGAGAAATTCGAAATACTAATAATTTGGATTTCGAGCTTAGGATTTAGGATTTATTGAGATGGAGGCTGAACATGTTTGAACCGGTGAGCAGTCGGGTGAATTTCCCGCAAAATGAAGAGAAACAACTGGCATTCTGGAAACAGAATCAAATTTTTGAAAAGAGTGTGAAGAACCGGGAGGGCAATCCGAGATTTGTGCTTTACGAAGGGCCCCCGACGGCGAACGGTAACCCCGGCATCCATCACGTCCTGGGGCGTGCGTATAAAGATATCATCACCCGTTATAAAGTGATGAAAGGTTATTACGCGCCGCGCATCGCCGGCTGGGATACCCACGGTCTGCCGGTAGAACTCGAAGTGGAGAAACAGCTCGGTTTTTCCGGTAAATCTCAAATCGAGGCTTATGGCGTGCAGCAATTCAACGAAAAATGCCGGGACAGCGTCTTTAAATATTTGAAAGAGTGGGACAATCTGACCGAAAGAATCGCCTATTGGGTCGATTTGGAACATGCTTATGTCACGATGAACAGCACTTATATTGAGTCGGTTTGGTGGGCCATCAAACAAATGTGGGATAAAGGGCTGATTTACCAGGGTTATAAAGTCACGCCCCACTGCCCGCGTTGCGGCACTTCCCTCAGTTCCCATGAAGTGGCGCAGGGCTACAAAGACGATACGGAAGACCCGTCAGTCTATATCAAGTTTCGAACACACCTGAAATCTAAAAAGGAATCGCCGGCACTGGCGCAATTACGTGAGCTCACTGGTCGGAAAAAAGTATATCTGATGGCATGGACCACCACGCCGTGGACATTGCCGGGGAATACCGCCGTGGCCGTAGCGGCGAATGTGGAATATGCCATGGTGGAACACGACGGCGAATATCTGATTTTCGCGGATGCTAGACGGCAGGCAGTCGGGTTGGGGGAAAATACCGTTATCGCAACAATCCCGGGCAAGGATTTAGTTGGGGTGGAATATGAACCGCTGTTCAATCCCCACGAATTCGGGGTGGACCGGGAGCGGTTTACTTCCGGTAATGAATTGACACTGCAGAAACCGTTAAAAAGCCTGGTCTATCACGTCATCGCGGCGGATTTCGTCTCGATGGACGATGGTACGGGGATTGTGCATATTGCGCCGGCTTACGGTGAAGACGATTATCACGCAGGGCAGGAAAACGGACTCGATTTTGTCCATAATGTCGATTTGCAGGGTAAGATAATCGGCAGCTATCCGTTCGCCGGTAAATTCATCAAAACCGCCGACCCTCTGGTGCTGGATAACCTGCGGGAGCGCGGGCTTTTGTTTAAAGTCGGGACAATACGACACACTTATCCTTTCTGCTGGCGGTGTAGTTCCCCGCTGGTCTATTACGCCAAACAAAGCTGGTACATCCGCACCACCGCGGTCAAAGATGAGCTGATAAAAGGCAACGAGGAAATTAACTGGTATCCGGAGCATGTCAAAGAAGGGCGTTTCGGTGACTGGCTGGCGCATAATGTCGACTGGGCATTCTCCCGTGAACGGTACTGGGGGACGCCAATGCCGATCTGGAAATGCGAAAAATGCGGCAATTTCGAATGTATCGGCAGTGTGGACGAACTGAAAGGCAAACCGGATGTCAAAATGGATTCGATGGCCGCCCACAAACTGAAAAACGGCGAATATGATTTGCACCGGCCTTTCATCGATGACACAACCTTCACATGCGGTAAATGCGGCGGCCTGATGAAACGTGCCCCGGAAGTGATCGACTGCTGGTTTGATTCCGGTTCAATGCCCTTTGCGCAGCTGCATTATCCTTTCGAGAATAAAGAGCTGTTCGATAAAGAGTTAAAGGTTGCAGATTATATCTGCGAGGGTGTCGACCAGACACGCGGCTGGTTCTACAGCCTGCACGCAATTTCGACGGCGTTGTTCGACCGGCCCTGCTATAAAAACTGTATCTGTTTTGAACTGATTCTCGACGCCAAAGGCGAGAAAATGAGCAAGAGCAGAGGTAATGTCGTGAAGCCGATGGACGTGGTCAAACTATACGGCGCCGATGCCCTGCGCTGGTACTGCTATACTTCAGCGCCGCCCGGCAGTGTGCGGCGTTTTGATACGAAGATGGTAGCGGATATCACCAGGTCGATCATGCTGACATTGTGGAATGTCTATTCGTTCTTCGTAATGTATGCCAATATCGATAATTTTAAACCGGACCCGGCGAAAACCGTGAAAGAAGTGCCGGAGCTCGACCTTTGGATACTTTCGGAATTGAATCAGTTAGTCATTGATGTCGATGCCGGGTTAAACGGATATGATCCCACCGGGCCGGCGCGTAAACTCGAGGAATTTGTGGACATGCTGTCCAACTGGTATGTACGCCGCAGCCGCCGCCGCTTCTGGAAGAGTGAGAGCGATACCGATAAACTGTCGGCTTACAATACGCTTTATCATTGCCTGGTAACAGTCTCGAAACTGATCGCGCCGTTTATGCCGTACCTGGCGGAAGAAATGTATCAGAATCTGGTCTGTTCTCAGGACAAAGATGCGCCTGTCAGCGTCCATCTGGCGGATTTCCCGGTCGCTGATACGGCACAGGTCAACCGCGACCTTTCTGCCGATACCCAGCTGGCGATGAAAGTATGCAGCCTCGGCCGGGCTGCCCGCAGTCAAGCAAATGTCAAGGTGCGTCAGCCGCTGGGCCAGGCGTTGATCCGGGTAAACTCGGTACGGGAACGGGATGGATTAATCCGCATTATGCCGCAAATCCTGGAAGAACTCAATGTGAAAACACTGGCTTTTACAGACAAAGTCGAAGAACTAAACATGCCGGACTTATGTGTCAGTGCGGAAGGCGAAGTTTCGGTGGCCATTCCCCGAACCGTTTCGCCGGAACTGGCGGAAGAGGGACTGGCGCGGGAAATTGTCCACCGCCTGCAAACAATGCGGAAGACCGCTGGTTTTGAAATCGCGGACTATATCGTCACATATTATCAGGGCGATGATTACGTTAAGCAGGTGATGAGCAATTATGCCGATTACGTGAAACTGGAAACATTGTCCCGCAGCCTGATAGATGGCAAACCGGAAGAAGGTGTGGCCACAGAAACATTCAAACTCAACGACCACGCGGTGGTGCTGGGAGTAAAGAAAGTTTAGCCCGTTTGGTGTTTTGTTAAGTTAAGAAGGGGACGACTTATACGAGTCGTCCCCTTCTTTGTTCCGCATCTATCCTTACCTGATTTCCTACTTCCATTGCGAGGAATCCGCTTCAGGCGGACAACGCGGCAATCCCCCACTTGTCATTCCCGCTTTCGCGGGAATCCAGTCTCCATAACCCACTCCGGTTAATCTCTAAGCGGGGCAAGTAGTATTGGGTTTCCCGAAGGTACTCAGTCTTTGAATGATGTAGAACCCGACCGCCCCGGCCCTCAAATAACTCCCCACTCACACTTCCGAACTGAAATCTAATTGCAAAAATTTTGATTTTGTATTTTGAAATTTTTTCGGATTTCGATATTAGTATTTCGGATTTGCATTTATAAAATTGGTGACAAAATCCCCTTGACAG
>PMCB01000132.1:16904-78035 GCA_003153955.1 Dehalococcoidia bacterium
CCTCGGACACTCCTTATTCACAGTCTTCCCGGGTTGGTGGACGCAAAGGCTAGGCTCGTCAGAATCCAGCTCCTCAGCGCCCAGTAAAGGGCAAATAAGAACCCGCCGTCACAAGGACGGCATCCCACTGCCCCACCCCCAAAAAAGAACTTTCTCCCTTTTGTAAAGGGAGATACAGAGGGATTTACCTACAGGGCATTTCAACCTGTGACTTGACGGGTTCTAATCAAAGCGGCCGCAAACGCCGTTTCGCCTCATGTCATATCCGGGACGTAGGGTGCTTCCGCATACCAAAAAACTGAAAAATATTCGTTTCCGTTGCTGTAGAAATACGCTTTTTACAAAACGAATGTGTTATTTCTTCTTAACGGGGTTTTTAAACTCGCAGGGGACGCGGGTCTGGCAAAGTCCGCAGCTCCCGCTGCCGACCTGGTAGTCTTCTTTGATGTGCTTCAGGTCTAGGTCCTGATAATTACAGCATTTGACCTTGTCGTGGCCGGCTTCGGTAATGGCCCCGGCGGGACAGCGGGCAATGCAGGCTTTACAGCTCTTGTTGACATAATAGAGACAATTGGAATAAGGGGTACCAGCAGTTCTGGGACTGGGCGGCAATTTCACATCGATAACCACACTGCCGACTCTGTTGGCCGCCCCTTTTTCGGTAATAAAACTATCCGCCAGACTGAACGTTCCCAATCCGGCGACGTAAGCAACATGCCGCTCCGACCAGTTGGAGAATTGGCCTTTGGGGCCGTCCTGTATTTTGAAATAGGGTTGCGAGGCGGGGGCGGTGGTCATATAGCCCCTGATTTTAAAAGAATCTACCACGTGTTTGCGCAGGGCAGCGTTGAATTTCTCTCCGTACCATTTGGTATACGCCCAGTATTTAGCAGGCACTTTATCCTGTTCACGGTTGGATTCGCGCGTTTTTTTAGTGATGGGTAATATCCAGCTGACCACCGAAACCAGTTTGCCCCCATCTTCCGGCTGTTTGTTATAGGAAAGGACGAGGGCTTCAATGGGAGTCAGGTGATTCGGCCCGATGATCGTTTTGAATTCCTGAAAAAGCGGGTCGCTGCCGTCGGCAAATCCGACCAGCGGTTCTTCAAAAATCGGCGTGTCTGCTTCGCCGGGCATTCGGTTCAACGGGCTTTCGCGTACAAATGATTTTATTTCCGATTCGATTATTTGCGCCATTTTTTCAGCGGCCAAAATTTGAGCATCCATTTCGGTTCACCCCGATTGTCATACACAGATTATTATTTTAATCAACGCCACCATTGTAATGATGAGTGAAGTTCACTCTTAAAAGATAACCTGTCATCCTCCTGATGTCAATTGCACATCTAAACTGATATAATACGGACTTAGAAAATAGGATTACTTTTAAAACCGGAGGGTAAATTTATGGCTGACATTCGCGTGGAAAAAATGGCGGATTTGCTGGTGAATTATTCCGTCGCGGTGAAACCGGGCGATAAAGTCGTAATCCAGGGTGAGACCGGCGGGGAGCCATTGATTAAAGCGGTCTTTGTGAAAGTGCTGCAGGCGGGCGGCCTGCCTTACATAATGCCGTCTCTGCCGGGTGTGGAAGAGCTGTTGTACAAATACGGCAGCGACAAACAGCTGCAGTTCGTGCCCGAGCCATACAAGCTGGTGATGAGCACCTTTGATTGCCGGATTGTGGTTTTTTCCGATTCGAATACTAAAGCCTTAAGCAACGTTGATTCTGCCAAAATGGTGCTGCGTTCCCAATCGCGCAGTGAATTAATGAAAATCATGATGAAACGTTCGGCTGCGGGAGAACTGCGCTGGGTTCTGGGGCCCTATCCGACTAATGCCCTGGCCCAGGATGCCGAAATGAGCCTGACGGATTATGAGGAATTTGTTTACGGCGCCTGCCTGCCGGATCTCAACGACCCGGTCGGTTACTGGAAAAACTTTTCCGCCCGCCAGGATAAAATCGTAAACTGGCTGAAAGGTAAAAAAACTATCCATGTGGTCGGCAAAGAGACTGACCTTCGCCTGAGCATTGCCGGGCGCAATTTTGAAAATTGTGACGGCCGGATGAATATGCCGGACGGCGAAGTGTTTACCGGCCCGGTTGAGGACAGCATGGAAGGCCATGTCTATTTTTCCTATCCCGCGATTTACGGGGCGCATGAAGTAACCGGTGTCCGTCTGACATTTGAGAAAGGCGAGGTGGTCAAAGCCACCGCGGACAAAAACCAGGATTATCTGATTAAAACAATCGCCACCGACGCCGGCTCGAAACGGGTAGGGGAATTTGCCATCGGCACCAATGAGGGCATTAAGAAATTCACCCGCGAGATTCTCTTTGATGAGAAAATCGGCGGTAGTTTCCATATGGCGTTGGGTTCGGGTTATCCCGAAACGGGCAGCACCAACGAATCGGCGATTCACTGGGACATGGTCTGCGACCTGCGTGACGGCGGCGAAATCCGGGTGGATGATATATTGTTTTATAAAAATGGCAAATTTGTGATTAAGTTCTAAGCAATCTGGAGACTGGAGGAAATAAATAATCCGGAGTGACCAGTATAGCATAAAAAATTTGTGTTTCAAGTGTTTTTTAGCCGTAAAAAAATATTTTTATTTTTAAAAAAAACCTCTTGATTTACATAAAAAAACGGTTTATTCTAAAAGCAGAGGACGAATTATGTAAGGTGTAGCCTCGATTTTAAGCACTTAGAGGCGGTACCTTTGAAAATATGGTTCTCGAAAGAGGATTAGCATGAGAAGAGCAGCAGGAACACGACGGTGCCCGCGGTGCGGCGGCAATATCTTCCTGGATAAAGACTACGACGGTTGGTACATGGAATGTTTGCAGTGTAGTTACACCCGGGACCTAGATATCATGTCCGAACCGGGACAGCGGCGCAGTTAACATAAGATATCAAACCTTGAGCGCTATCCCATAAACTTGTATGATGGAGATATGGGGTTGTGTTCTTTGGCCTTAAGATACAGCATTTCCGGCAGCTGTGTGAATGTGATGCTCGTACCCCGGCAAATTATTATCGACAGTTCATGTTGCCTGCAACGGTGATGACAGCTGAGGTGAACATTTCAAACATTAGCAGTGAGGGTAGTTTAAAGCAAGACAGGGCTGTTTTTCCTTGTTTTTGCTGCGGGATTTGCTGTTCTGATTACCAACCGCACCTTGATATGCGGGAATCCCGGTCGATTGCCGAACATTTAGGGATTTCTTTGCAGAAATTTCTGGATGACTGCACCGATCCGCGCTGGCCCGGAACCGAGACCCATTTATTGCGTCACGTGGACGGGATGTGCCTTTTTTTAGAGCGGAAAGAAGGGAAGGCCAAATGGCTTTGCCGGATCCATTCTTTCAAACCTGATGCTTGCCTTCAGTGGGCGGCAGGCGCGGAGAAAAATGAATGCCGCAAAGGCTTGAACCGCTACTGGGGATTATCCGTGGATGATTCGGGGAACCTGACCGGTTCCCCGGAAGATCTGGAATGTTTCCGGACATTTTTAAAAACACTTAATTAACGGGGGATAACGTATAATGCCAACCTACGATTACGAATGTCAAAAGTGCCATCACCGGTTTGAATTGAAGAAGGGCTTTAATGAGGCGAGCGCAGCGAAATGCCCTGAATGTAAGGGTAAAGCCGACCGTATCATCACCTCTGTGCCGGTGATTTTCAAAGGCTCGGGTTTCTACGTCACGGACCACAAAAAAAATAATCCGGCTTCCACTCCTGAGAAGAAAGCGGAGACTCCCAAACCTGCAACTGATATCAAACCGGCAGCCCCCGCGAAAAAAGAATAGTCCCGGGTTTTTGCCCCGGTTTTCGAAAAACATAAACAACGAAAAATAAGAGGGATGGTTATAAGCCATCCCTCTATTATTTTGATTTTAAATCTACCTGAGCTTCAGCTGCTTCTCGGTTGGTTGAACATCGTTCCGGAATTGCCTCCGTCCATGAATACCTTTCTGATCGGATATTCCATAATAATACCTTCATCCTGAAATCTTTTATGCAGCGCTTTGATAAAATAATGTTTCAAAGCGAAAGTCCCGGCCCTGTTTTGCGCCTTCATCACCGTAGAAAAATTGATATTGGAATCGCCGAAATTTTTAAATTTAACCGACGGCGTGAAATCTTTTACACCTTCCGGATTATTCTTCATTACCTCGGTTGCTACCTCCATTATCACCTTCTCCACCCTTTCCAGGTCGGAACTGTAGCTGACGCCGCCGTCCACCCCGAAGATCATTGAAAGATCGGGTTTTTCAAAATCGGTAACAACCGCGTCTGATAACTTCGTGTTCGGCAGGATGACCAGGTTCCCCTGCCAGTGGCGGATTTTGGTAATACGCCATCCGATTTCCTCGACCGTGCCTTCCAGACCGGATTCCAGTTGAATGTAATCACCCTTACGGATAACAGAGTCGGAAATAACATAGGTACCGGAAAGGAAATTAGTCAGGGTCGGCTGCAGTGCCAGGGCGACGGCCAAACCGCCGATACCTAAACCGGCCAGGTACGGGCCGATATTGACGCCGATGCGCCCCATGATGACTAAAAATGCGAAACAGTAAACAATGATATCGGCGAGTCTGCTGAGCAGCGGCACAAGACGATCATCAAAATCGCTGGCAGTTCGCGGCGCAATTTCAATTGAGTACCACTGCAAAAGCGCATGGATGACCCTGCTTACTGCCATGCCGATAATAAGAATAATGATAATGATGAAAATTTTATTAACGATCGACTCTATTTTGGCGTCTGTCAGAATCCGGTTGATGCCGATCCAGAGACCGCCGGCAATAATCGCGGCAAAGATCGGGACGTTAATTGCCTCGATAATCAGATCATCGATAATGGTCTTGGTTTTTTTGGTAAAAGGTTTAACGATCGCCCCGATAATATACTTGGACAAATAGGCCAGCAGGAAGGCGAGAACAACTATGCCGCCGGAAACCAGCCATTTCGTCATCGGGTCNNGATTTAAGAAAATCAAACATGTTCCAGTCCTTTGCAAAAGAAAAACGTCTCCGTAAAGAAGGCGTTTTCTTGTTAATGAAATATTTTTGTACCAATAGCAATGATATAATTTGACCGATATAGATGTCAATAAATATCTTTGTTGATGGCACAAGGTCAAGTCATTAATATTTACTATCCGGTACCTGTCATCGCCATGGAATTACGGTCTCATTAAGCGTAACGTTGCGCAAATTTGGTAAGGCAAACTGCCTTACGTTCCTCATCCTCAGCCATAACTGTGTGTACCGCAGGAACTATCGGAAGACTTGCTGACAAAGGAAGAAACGACCCGCTTCGGATTCTCCGCGCCGCATTTGGAGCACTTCACTTTCTTTTCATCCCCGCAGGACCGCAGGAAATACTCAAACCTGCGCCCACATTGTTGACATTCATATTCGTAAATCGGCATTTTCTTATACCTCCACCCATTACCTTTAGCATATAATAGATGGCAGATTAGAGATGCGACTAATGTCGCACACAAGGGTGAAACGATTGTCTATTGTAACGCCGGATTCCCAACGCGCCCTGGTTTCAGCGGTGAAGGTGCAAAATTACAATCTTGACGAACTTGTTCCTGCTTTGAGAAACAGCCTGGAATTAATCGGCGGTTTGAGCACGATTTTAAAACCGGGAGATAAGGTTTTTGTCAAAATAAACCATCTCCCGCCGCCGTCACCGCCCGAACGGGGAATTGTGACACACCCGGTTTTTAGCGAAGCGGTAATCGTGCTTCTGAAAGAGCAAGGCGTGGAAATTACGGTCGGGGATGACATCGAAGAAGACGAAGGTGACGGTTTCGTCATCTCAGGATACCGGGCGATGTGTCAGCGGCAAGGGGTGAAACTGGTAAATCTGAGGGCAGGCGGATTTATCGAACAGCCGTGCGGCGGCAAAATCCTGAAGAACCTGTATCTCTCGAAAATTGTATCCGAAGCGGACGTCGTCATCAATTTGCCCAAGTTTAAAACCCATTCGCTGACGGTTTTCACCGGCGGCATTAAAAATATGTACGGCATTATTCCTTCCGGGCAGCGGCGCAGTTTCCACGGTCGGTATTTGAGGTCGGAGGATTTCTGCCAAATGCTGGTGGATATTTATGCGCTGGCAAAGCCGCAATTGACAATTATTGACGGCATCATAGCGATGGAAGGGGAAGGCCCCGGCTCGGGGAAAACAAGGAATTTGGGTTTAATCCTGGCCAGCCGTGATACGGTCGCGCTCGATACGGTCTGCGGCGAAATCATCGGCCTTAAGCCCGCGGATGTATTAACCACCCGATACGCCGGAGAAAGAGGGTTGGGCATCGGCGACCTGAGCAGGATTGACATCGTCGGGGAGAAATTTGAAGATTTAGCAGTTAATGATTTCAAGTTGCCCGTAACATTTACCCGTGCGGCCATGAACCGGGCACCCCACGGTCCGGTGAAATATTTACTGGAGCAAATATCGCCACGGCCGCGGGTGAATAAGAAAAACTGCACAGCCTGCGGCAAATGCGTGAAAGCCTGCCCCACTGGCGCCGCCGGAATAGCCGGAAAAAAGGCCGCAATAAATAATAAACTGTGCATCCGCTGCATGTGCTGCCATGAGGTCTGCCGCTTTAATGCGATTTATCCGGGCCGTCCTGTTTTCGGCGCCGTGCTACACGGGGTATTAAGTGCCGCCCGCCGGATGTAATATCTGTTTTGGTCAAAAATAAAATATGCTATTCTTGCTCGTATGGGGCTCAAAACCGTTTTTTCGACCCTTTTTGGAAAAACATAAAACGAAATTGAGCTGGTCGTTACGCTATGAAATACGAAATTTTTCTTTTCAGCACGACAACATCTGCCGCGCAGACTCAGAAAATAATAGTTCAAAAAGGTTATAGTTCAACTTTAACTGGATGTAGCTGGTGGATCTGCAGGAAATATTAAACAAAGCCAACGTTCAGGTGCAGTCAGTCAAAGAGATGGGCTAAAAGATACGGTAAAAGCCTGATCATCTGACCGCTTGATCAATCCCGATGAGGGGATTGTTTTATTTCTCCAACATTTCTTTCAGCGGCGCCCAGTAATAGTCCCGCCAGCCCTGAGAAATGTCTTCATAAAATTTTTCGGGGACGCCTGTCTGCAGGAAAGACAGTCTGGTCCCGCCCGGGATTTCTTTAAACGTGAAAGTAACCTGGGAATAATGTCCTTCTGGCCAATCGCTGGCGCGCCACGTTTGGACGATTTTTGCATCCGGTATCAACTCCAGGTTCGAGCCCTCGCTGTAACCGTCAAAAACAGAAAACTTGCCCCCGACTTTTCGGCTGATAGAAGCTTTGTCGCCGGTAAATTTTGCGTGCTTCCTGGAATCCATCAATGCCTCATAAATATCATGAGGGGGCGCCTTGAACGTTATCGTTTGCCTGATTGTTTTAGTTTCCATCGCACAACTCCGGTTCTATCAGATATTTTATGGTACTATTTTTATTTTTATCGAAAAGTATTGATGATATTGTTGAAAATTATAGGCAGCATAATTATTGCATAAGGAACAAAAAGGAAGACAAAGGCAGTGCGCCCAAACCCCGGGAACCCCGAACGCCGGTACAGAGCGCGTACTCCGAAAGCCAGTAATATTAAAGCTCCGATAACGGCTGCATCCACGACTAATAATATTGGGAACCCGCCGATTGCAAACGCCCACTTGGCCATGGGCCCAATTTCATAAACCTGATGACTTAAGTTGAACCGCAGCGCGGCAAACGTGCTGAGAAAATCCAGCATTGCCAGTAAACTGACAAATTGTATCAGTTTTGATTCAGGCCAGGGCCAGAGCAAACGCGAAACTCGCTCCATCGGTTTTTCGAGTTTCCGGTCCTGTTCATTGGCTTTTTTTAGCCTGATTTTTATCGATTCCGGTATTTTTTGCAATTTATTCCTTATTATTTGTACAGATAACTCATTATATACTGTTTCTGATGCACTGAAAAAAGTTTTTCCCCAATATTATATAAGAAATGCGCAGGCAATATCCATTATTTATTTCACAATCGCTACGAAAGTACTATATAAATTGAACAAAAGATGGATAGACTCAATCTGGCCAGTCAAGGATAATGATTCAAATAGTATCAATACTTCTCACCGATAAGGATAAAAGATATGTCAATAGAAATCAACGGCAAAACCTATTATCGAACAGCTGAAATATGCGCCAAAGCCGGCATCAGCAGGGCGACACTTTTTCGCTGGCTGAAAGCCGGTGTCCTGAAAAAGACATTTCGGGACAGGCGCGGATGGCGGATGTTCACTGAAAGCGACCTTGAGGTAATGCGGGCTGAAGCTGAAACGATTAAAGTTGAAGACAGTCCGGCCAAGGCTGAAACGCCGGGTAAATAAAAATCCGTCAAAATTAACGGCTGTTTCCCCTAAACGAAGTTGTGAACAGCCTGCTGGTACAGGTAAATAAGCTTACAGTTGAGTTCAACGGTATTCGCCTGCCGGTCGTAAGGCTGACTCGTTCCCATCGGTTGTGTCAGCGTATCATCGAAGATAGCTCCTGGAAAAACGGCTCTCAGTTTTGCCACAATACTGTTAAAATTCGCCGTCGTGGATGGCGCGATATCCTTGCCGAGTGATGAATAGTTGAAAGCATTCTCGAAAAATTCAACCTTCGGCTCGGCGGAAACTAGGTCGTAAATCCGGACGAAAAACCCCATTTCGTCTGAGTTGGCTTTAGTCGTTTCTTTGACTTTGCTCCAGACAGGGATGCCGCCTGTCACCAGTGTCGCCGTGAGATTGAATTTCATTTTGGTCGTTGTTACCTTTTTATCGGAAGATAGCTGGTATTTGCCTTTGAGAATGAGAAATACGTCTTTAGTTTCCAGCGTCAAAGTATGATTGCCATTATCCCTGAACACGGCTTGCTGCTCTCCCAACTCCAGACTGCGCGCGGTAAATCGGGTCGCGGGAGATTTGCTGAGTTCACTGTCATTCACGGTAAACGCGACAAGTCCCAGTGTTTTAAGTTGTTTTGCTACCGGTTCGGCTTCTCCTGCGGTCTGGTAGTGCGCAATCAGGTGAGGCAGTTTTCCTGATAAAAGCATCCGGGTTTCGTAAGGTTCTTTTTTCAGTATCGCGGCGGCCTCTTTTACGTGTGTTGTGTCAATGTTATCCGAAGGCCCTACCAGCAGATGCACAATTTCATGTGTAATCATCAATTTTCCTGCGTGTATTACTTGTTCATACCTTATCACTATTTTACAAAAATGGCAAAGACCGGTAATAGGATCAACTGATAACTTCCGATAACAGAATCAGATAATTTATATCTAGTGGTATAATAGAATTGCGCAATGAGTGGCGTTTGAAGGAGAGGTAATGGACGACCTTAAAGTGTTTACGGGTAATGCTCATCCCGCTTTAGCGAAAGAAATTACCAATTACCTGGATATCCCTCTGGGACGTGCTGACGTATTTGAATTTAGCAACGAAAACATTTTTGTCCGCATTCTGGAAAATGTCCGCGAAAGAGATATTTTCGTGGTTCAATCGATGTCCCATCCGGTCAGTAAGAGCCTTATGGAATTACTGATCATGCTGGATGCCTTGAAGCGGGCTTCGGCGAAAAGAATCACCGCGGTGATTCCATATTACGGTTATGGCCGTACCGATAAAAAGGACCAGCCGCGCGTGCCGATTACGGCCAGACTGATAGCCGACCTTGTAACAGTGGCAGGCGCAAACCGATTATTAACCGTTGACCTGCATGCCGCGCAGATACAGGGTTTTTTCAACATCCCGGTGGATGAATTGACGGCGTTGACACTGCTCAGTGACTATTTCAAACAGAAGCAGATGGAAGATATGGTGGTGGTAGCCACTGATATCGGCATTTCAAAACGAGCACGCGATATGGCCGCCAGGATGAATGCGCCCCTGGCCATTGTTGAAAAAAGACGGCTGGGAAATGCCGGCAAGACGGAAGCGCTCAACGTCATCGGTGATGTGAAAGGTAAAATAGCCGTCACTTTCGATGACGAGATCGATACCGCCGGTTCGCTGACCAACACGGTCATTGCTTTATTGGAGCGTGGTGCAAAGGAAGTCTATTCCTGCGCTACCCATCCGGTTTTCTCCGACTCCGCTATCGAACGCATTGCCAAATGCCCGGTGAAACAGGTGGTCGTGGCGGATACGGTTCCCGTGCCTCCGGAGAAAAAACTGGACAAAATTGTGGTTTTACCGATGGCGCCGCTGCTGGGAGAAGCCATCCACCGCATTCACACCGGGCTGTCTGTCGGGGCGATGTTCGAACCGGAATAGCAGTAAAAATACTAAAATCCAAATACCAAATGACAAACAAAGTTCAACATATAAACTAAAAAATAGTTAAAACCTTAAGCAAGAGGGAAAACATGTTTAAATGGCTCGGAAATCTGGTTGATTCAAATGAAAAAGTACTCAAGAAATTACAGCCTGTCGTAAGCAAAGTCAACGCGCTTGAGCCTGAATATGAAAAACTGACGGATGATGAACTGAAAGCCAAAACCCAGGAGTTCAAAGACAGATTGGCGCAGGCGACTTCTGATTCTCAAAATAGAGTGAATGACGCCCGGCAGGAACTGCAGGACGCCCGGAAACGGGTTGCGGAAGCACAGGATAAGTTCACCGTCGAAAGCGGGGAACTGGCCGTAAAACAGGCCCAGGAACGCCTGGAGCAGGTGGAAAAAGAACTGGCGAAAGAACAAAATGAGGCATTGGATAATCTTATTCCGGAAGCGTTTGCCGCCGTACGCGAGGCTTCAAAACGCACTACCGGATTACGTCATTTCGATGTGCAGCTGATCGGCGGCATGGTGCTGCATTCCGGTAAAATCGCGGAAATGAAGACCGGTGAAGGTAAAACACTGGTGGCTACATTGCCCCTTTATTTGAATGCATTATCAGGTAGGGGAGTGCACCTGGTGACGGTCAATGATTATTTGTCCAAATCTCATCCCTACTGGATGGGCCCGATTTATCATGCTCTGGGGATGACTGTGTCCAGTATTCAAGGGCAGCAGACCGCAGGTGGTCAGGGTGGTGTTTCCTTCCTGTTTGACCCCGGCTATGACACCGGAAAAGAAGGAGATTTGTGGAAACATTTCAAGCCGATTACTCGCCAGGAAGCTTATCTGGCAGATATTACCTACGGCACAAATAACGAGTTCGGTTTTGATTACCTCCGGGATAACATGGTGGTTGACCTGAAACAATGCGTGCAGCGTGAATTGAATTTCGCCATCGTCGATGAGGTGGACAATATCCTGATTGACGAAGCACGCACGCCGCTGATCATCAGCGGCCCGGCACCGGAAGGCACGCTGCAGAAATACGGCATGGCAGACAAAGTCGCGCGGCAATTGAAAGGTAAAATCATTACCGATAAAGATGAAATCGATGCCAAGCAAAAAGGTATCGATATTGAAGAGGGCCTCGATTATCTTGTCGATGAAAAAAATCACGGCGTCAGGTTGAGCGGAGAAGGCGTCAGCCGGGCACAGGAAAAACTTCAGGTGAGCGATGTCCGTGAATTTCAGTTACACTGGGAACATTATATTCGTCAGGCTATTATTGCTAACGATCTGTATAAGGTAAATAAAGAATACGTCATCAACAACGGCAAAGTTGTGATTGTCGATGAATTTACCGGCCGGATGATGCACGGCCGCCGTTATTCAGATGGTTTGCATCAGGCGATTGAAGCGAAAGAAGTGGCGAAAGGGGCAGGCGTTAAGATTGAAGAAGAGACGCGGACCTATGCCACCGTGACTTTCCAGAATTATTTCCGTATGTACCGGAAACTGGCCGGCATGACCGGGACCGCGTTGACCGAGGCCGAGGAATTCCACAAAATTTATAAGTTGGAAGTCGTGGCTATCCCCACCAACAAACCGATGATACGGCAGGACCTGATCGATAAAATTTACAAGAATGAACAGGCTAAGTTCAATCAGGTCGTCCAGGCAGTGGAAGAACTGCATAATGAAGGGCGGCCGGTACTCATTGGTACGGTGTCCGTCGAAAAATCCGAGGTGCTCAGCGATATGATGCTGCGGAAAGGTATCAAGCATGAGGTTTTGAACGCCAAACTGCATGAAAAAGAAGCCTATATCGTAGCCCAGGCGGGCAGATTGGGAGCTGTTACGGTGGCCACCAATATGGCCGGCCGCGGTGTAGATATCATCCTGGGCGGCAAGCCGGATGACAGAGACCCGAAAGAATGGCAAAAAGAGCATGACGAGGTGGTGCAGAAAGGCGGTTTGCATATCATCGGCACTGAGCGTCATGAAGCGCGGCGTATCGATAACCAGTTACGGGGCCGTGCCGGACGTCAGGGCGACCCGGGCAGCAGCCGATTTTATGTTTCGCTGGAAGATGATATTATGCGTCAATTCGGGGGTGACCGCGTCGGGAAATTTATGGAATGGGCCGGTCTGGGTGAGGATGTTCCCATTGAGAACTCCATCGTCAATAAAACCATTGAAAGCGCCCAGGTTAGAGTCGAAGGATACCATTTTGATATCCGTAAACACCTGGTGGAATACGATGATGTCGTTAATAACCAACGCAAAATTATTTACGGCGAACGGCGTAAAATTTTAAGCGGCGCGGACCTTAAAGCTAATGTACTCTCCATGGTCGACGATGAAATCTCCGATATTATTAACGGCCACATCGGTGAAAATCGCGACGGTAATACCGAAGCTCTGGTAACCGAGGTTGGCTCGATTATGGCTTTACCGCAGGATTTCAAAGCCGAAGCAATCGCCGAGATGAAGCCGGTGGAGATAAAAGAGCAATTGACGCAGCAGGCCGATGCTCTGTACGAGAAGCGGGAAACGGAATTAGGCTCTGAGAGTATGCGTGTCCTGGAACGCCTGTTAATGCTGCGGATTATCGACAATTACTGGGTTGAACACCTGACAAATATGGATAATATGCGGCAAGGTGTCGGACTTCATGCCGTGGCCCAGCGGGACCCGCTGGCAGTTTATAAGAACGAGGGTCATGAACTTTTTGATGGGATGATGGAAGGTGTCCGTCATGACCTGGTACACAACATTTTTAATATTACGGTCACCAAGACGCCGCCTCCCAAGCAAACAGCTTCCCCGATGGCTAAAGTTGCGGCAGCCAGCCGCGGCGGCAGCCCTACCAAACAGGCGGAGAAAATCGAGGGTAAAAAAGTCGGNNGCAGTATTCCGGGATATTGCGAACCTTCTGGAAAAGAAAAAAGAAAACTGGTTTAAAATCCGGTCGTACCGCAAAGCGGCGGAAGAAATCGAAAAACTGACGGTTGAATTATCCCGGCTGGCCGAAGATGGTAAGCTGCGGGAAATCCCCGGCGTGGGTCAGGCAATCGAGAAGAAAATTACCGAAATGCTTAGTACCGGCCGCTTACAATTTTATGAAAAACTGAAGGCCGAAGTCGGGGTGAATACTGGTGGACAAAACCCGGAGTAACGAAATTTCTCAGCAGCTTACGTCGCTCGACGATGAAGCTATCCGCTATTTCCGCAACGCGGTTTCTTCCGGCGTGAATTGGTATTTTGCTTTATTGGAAGCGGTAGGCCGCTGGCAATCATCTGAGGAAACATATCAAGGCCGTCATTATCAGTATCTTATTGAAGGCAGTGCTTTTGATTGGCAATTGCTGGCGGAACGTCTCTGTGATGCCGCTGATGATTTGCTGCCGGAAAAAGAAAAGTCCGACTTTTTACTCAAAGGTAAACCACCGCTGGATATTACCAAGGAACGGTTTCAGGAACTGATTGGGGCCGGCAAGTACCGCCAGTATTTGAATTATTTTTACGGCGTGACAGTCGAAGACGCCCTGCTGCTCTCGGTAAAAGATGAAGTGCGGAAAGAACGCCACCTGGCGGCCATTATTAAAGAAGAAGACACCACCGCCGAGGCTTTTCAGCGGATTTACGCCGAGACCCAACCCGTGCTGCTGGAGCAGTTCCGAAAAGAGAAACATCACCGTAGACTGAGGTCAATCAGCCTCAGCGAATTGAAACAGTTCACCTACTGGCTTTTCATGTACCGTGTCCGGTATAACGATAAAGCTCGTGTGGCCAGTGATACCAAGAAGGCATTGGATTGGCTCAACCGCAGCGGCTATCCGGACCGGTTTATCATCACGCGGCCGCTGGTGGGGAACCGGCGATAATTAACCGGCAGAAAATTTGTCCCGCCAATTCAAAACTGACCGCTGCTGTTCAATCTTCGGAATAGCCGATTGTCTGCCCGAAAAGCGCCCGTTGATTTGGCTTCAGTTTGAGGACTTTCTCGATTTCGGGTTTATTGCAGTTATGGAACCATGACGCCAACCCCAGGGCGGCAGCGGCGAGATAAACATTCTGCGCGGCTAACCCTGTATCCACAAAGTAGTAGGATTTCTGAATCTCCGCGTTATACAGTCCGGGTTCCTGAAATCCGGCGTTCTTAAATTTTTCGATATCCACGACATAGATGAGGCGGACGGGCGCGCTCGCGCCGACCGTGCCCTGTCCCGGGCCGATCGCCGGCACGCGGTAATCTCCGGTCAATACCGGCAGCAATTTGTGCCCGTGAGGTTCATATAAATAGGTGCCTTCCGCCATCGCCGCATAGACGCATATTTCCTGCGAATTACTGGCCGAACCGGCCGTTAATCCCGGTACCCCGAACGGACCCGCTTGGCGGTTAATCCCGGCGGCTGCCCAGAGGATATCGGAGAGCATCTGCCGCGAAATCTTTTTATTGCCGATAGTGCGGGAAGTGCTTCTCTTTTTCAGTGCTTCGAAGACGGTACAGCTACCTTCAAAACGCGGTGCGGGAAGTTTAATAGGTTTAATCCCCGCAATGTCTTTGTTTGTCATGTTAATATCTCCCCAATTATTAATTTACCAGGACGGATTCAGCAGACGGCTTTCGGATTTACCGCGGGGATCGGTCAGCACCGTACCGGCGTCGCCGTGGAAGATGATATCTTCATCTTTTTCCAGCCCAGCGAGGACGGTAGGGATATATTCCGCCAGGCTGATGCCGCGGAATTTAATGTGGTTGGCGTCGCGCCCGGCTTTGTTGAGGTCGGTATCAACCATGGGGGGAACGATTTCAATCACTTTGACCGGGGTGCCTTTGAGCTGTTGCCGTAGCACCAGCGAATAGGTATGGACCGCGGCTTTGGTGGCGCTGTAAACCGGGGTATTCGGCATTGGCATGAATCCGAGCCCGGAACTGACATTGATAATTGCGGCGGCCTGTTTTTGCAGCAGGTGTTCGATAAAGAGCGCGGTCATGTCCACCAGTCCCGTAAAGTTCACCGCGATTTCGTCGTCGCCGGCTTTGAGTGCGGAATAGCCCTTTTTAAGGTCGATATAACGCTGGATGCCGGCGTTGTTGACCAGAATATCGATGTCCGGAAAACGGCGCAGTACGTCCGCGGCCAGTTTCTCCCTTGCCGAAGCATCGCCGATGTCACAGGGCAATACTGTGAATTCCGGGAATTTTTCTTTGATGACTTTTAGCTTTTCCGGATTGCGCCCGCAGACAATTACTTTGCTTTTTGATTTTAGAAAAGCTTCTGCCAGGCCCAGCCCGATACCGCTGGTACCGCCGGTAATAAGCACGGTTCTGTTGGAAAGTTTCATCGTATCTCCTTATGCCAGGGATTGCAGTTTAACGCTGCGGGATTATCATTACTATACAACATTGAAACAAAAAGCAAATTATTACCCGGCAAATAATACCAAATACTGAATCCGAAATCCGCAATACGAAACAAATTCCAAGTTCTACATCAGCTAAAAGCTGAGTACCTGAGGGCAAATATCAAAAACCAAATACCAATTTAAAAACTTCAGCACTCTCGCCCCTTTGTGGGAGAGAGCCGAAGGCCGTAGGTGGCAACCGAAGGTACTTACGAAGTAATGTATACTTTTAATTCGGTAGACTTACATCGAAATAAAAGTAGGGAGAGAGGGGACTCAAAATTGATGACAAAACACCACTTCCATTGCGAGGAATCCTTCAGCTGAAGGATGACGTGGCAATCTCACTGCCTGCTGACTACAGACCCCTAATTGCTGAAAGCTCGCCCAAAGAGGTGACAAAATCTTGAGGCTCGCAGGCTTGAGTCCTTTTAAAGGCGAAATACTTTTACCCGCAGGTAAAATGTACGAAATACTTTCGCTTTTAAAGCGAANNAGTAAAGGGTTTATAAAGAAAAGACTGCCAAAAATGCCGAAAGGGGCATTCCCCTGTGTTTCTGTAGGGACAGGTTTTCTCTGATACTCAACTTTAGTTGATGTACGAACCTGTCCGCCTGATTCCGGGGGNNAGTCATTCCAGTTTGGGACAAAATCGCAAATCGCAGCTCATCACACTGTTTACCGCGAGGGGCGGCGCATATCCAAATTCAATAATAGTTTTCTGAATTTTCAAATCAAAAAAGATGACGATCTGGAAAGAGTCGAACAGTGTTTGGCTGATAGAAATTATCACTCTCTTTTACTCTCTCCCTGAGAGGGAGAGAGGCTGACTGCCCAGTCATCCGCCTCCGGCGGTTTTAAGGTTTGACGACGTAATTCCGCAAAACACCAATTGGCGGGATTCTAATCTCCACCGTGTCGCCGGGCTGCATTGGGCCGATACCGCCGGGGGTGCCGGTGGCAATAATATCCCCCGGTAACAAGGTCATAACCTGCGAAATAAAACTGATGGTCTCGGGGGCTTTAAAAATCTGGTCGGCGGTGGTGCCTTTTTGTTTTAATTGCCCGTTGAGATATGTTTCGATGGGCACATCGGACAGGTCCAAATCCGTCTCGATCCATGGGCCGAACGGGGCAAAGGTGTCAAACCCTTTAGCCCGTGTCCACTGCCCGTCACTCGCCTGCAGGTCCCGGGCGGTAACATCGTTGAAGCAGGTATAGCCAAAAACGTATTCCAGTGCTTCCTGCGGGGAAACATTAGCGGCTTTTTTACCGATGACGACGCCCAGTTCGCCCTCATAATCGACACGCTGCGACATCGCCGGATAAATAATTTTACCTTCCGGAGGGATGACGGACGTCGTCGGTTTTAAAAAAATCAGGGGAGACTTGGGCAGCTGATGATTCATTTCTCCCGCGTGGCTGCGGTAATTCACGCCCAGGCAGACGATTTTGGATGGGACGCACGGCGCCAGCAGCGGCACCTCGCCCAATTCAAAGGTAACTCCAGAATAGCGAATCTTCCCGAACGGGCTGCCCTGAATGACCTTGATAATACCGTTTTCGAGGACGCCGTAACCGGTCTTTTTACCCGAGGCAAAACGTATAATCTTCATAATTAGAGTTTAGCTTTTTTACGGGACGGGGGCAAATTTAGAACATAAAAGAATATTATTCTGAACAGTGTCGAATTATAATTTGATTTCCCTTTGGCGGACGCGGCACTTTTCGGCGGCGATAATTGCCTTGATTTCATTGACCGCAGATTCAATTTGGTTACGTTGATTGACGACCACATAATCGAACTCGGGAATCTGTTTCATTTCGCTTTCGCAGGCCTGCAAGCGGGTTGCCAACGATTCGGGTGTCTCCGTATAGCGCTGTTTCAGGCGGGAAGCCAGCTCTTCAAACGACGGCGGCGCCAGGAAGATAAAAACCGCCTGCGGCACCAGCTTTTTAATCGAGGCGGCGCCCTGTACATCGACTTTCACCATGATGTCGTGACCCTGCTGCAGCGCCTGCCGGATGGGTTCTTTAGGGACGCCGTACCAGTTTTGGTAGACTTTGGCCGATTCCAGCAGTTCATTGTGACTCAACAAATCCTGGAATTCAGCGGGACTGACGAAATGGTAATCCACATTATCTTTTTCGTTGGCGCGGCGCGGCCTGGTGGTATTCGTGCATACGAACTTAAAATTCGGGCTGGAGGCCTTTAGATAAGAAAGCACCGCATCTTTCCCGACGCCGGAGGGTCCGGAGAGTATGATCAGTAATGGTTTTTTAGCCGGTTGGGGGTTAATCTCGCTCATCGGCGCCTATTCTTCCTCGGGAGATACTTTGGGAGAACCGGTTTGCAAACGGCCGGCAATAGTATCCGGCGCCAGCGCGGCCAGAATCACATGCCCGCTGTCAGCGATGATGACCGCCTTGGTGCGGCGCCCGTTAGTCATATCAATCAGCATATTTTTAGTCCGCGCATCCTGAATAGTACGTTTTGTCGGTGCGGAGTTAGGGGAGGCGATTGCGATAGCACGGTTCATCGCCAGCCAATTCTGAAAACCGACATGGACCAGTTCGATACCCATTGATTCTCCTCGGAATTAATGTAAAAAGGTAAGAGAAACCCGTTAATATTGCTATAATATACTGTTTGGACGGGGGAAACAACTGGTACTCAAGCATTCAGCTTTCATACGTCAGCATGTAATGCTGAGTACCTTCGGGCGGTCAGCGGTCAGATATTAACCATTAGCTGCATTTACTTGACGCCGTAATTGAAATACTGAATAATAACAATTAAAGTTCCGGTCAATTGCGATTTCGGGGTGAAGAAGCTGTATAAAATACTGACTGCGAAAACTCTGGTTCCCAACATCCATCTTTTCAAGTTCGATGCGCCGCGCATTGCCCATAAAGCGAAAGCCGGCCAGTTCGTCGTTTTGACCAAGGATGAGAAAGGCGAACGCATCCCGCTGACCATCGCGGACAGCGACGCCCAGGCCGGCACGGTAACCATCGTTTTTATGGAAGTCGGCAAGACGACACGCGAGCTGGGCCTGCTGCAGACCGGGGATTCGATAATGAGCCTGACCGGGCCGCTCGGCTTACCAACCCATATCGAAAATTACGGCACGGTGGTTTGTGTCGCCGGCGGTTTCGCCGTGGCGCCGGTAATGCCGATTGCGCGGGCAATGAAACAGGCGGGGAATAAGGTTATTTCCATCCTGGGCGCGCGCAATAAAGAACTGATTTTCTGGGAAGACGAACTGCGCAGCGTCAGCGATAAATTAATTGTAACCACCGATGACGGCACTTACGGACGTAAAGGTCTGGTGACCGAACCGCTGAAAGAAATCCTGGAAAGCGGCGAGAAAATCGGTCTGGTGGTGGCCATCGGGCCGAGCATTATGATGAAGTTCTGCGCCAAAACAACCCATCCTTTCGGAGTGAAAACAATCGTCAGCCTGAACCCGGTGATGGTAGACGGCACCGGCATGTGCGGGTGCTGCCGTGTCGTGGTTGGCGGACAGACTAAATTTGCCTGCGTGGACGGGCCGGATTTCGATGCCCATCAAGTGGACTGGGATTTGCTGGCGGCGCGCCAGCGCACTTATCTGGAAGAAGAAAAACAGGCAATGGAAAACTGGCAGTGCCAGTGCGGCAAACATTCCTAGTTTGAAACACGGAGGATTGCCATCGCTAAACTAAATCTCAACCGGGTCCAGATGCCGCGGCAAGAAGCTGCGATGCGCGCGAAAAATTTCAAAGAAGTAGCGCTCGGCTATACTCCGGCGATGGCGGCCGAAGAAGCCGGCCGCTGCATCCAATGTCCGAAACGCCCCTGTGTAGCGGGCTGTCCGGTGAATATCGATATCCCTGAATTTATCAAGGCGGTGCGTGAAGGCAAAATGGCTGAAGCGGTCACCGTTTTAAAAAGCAAAAACGCTTTACCGGGTATCTGCGGGCGCGTCTGTCCCCAGGAAACCCAGTGCGAAGAACAGTGCACTTTATTGAAGCAAAAAGCCCCGGTGGCCATCGGACGTTTGGAACGTTACGTAGCGGACTGGGAACGGGAAAATAAGGCGGCGATGCCGCCGGGAGCGCCGTTACCCCCGCCGACCGGTAAAAAAGTCGCGGTAATCGGTTCAGGCCCGTCCGGACTGACGGCAGCGGCCGAATTGGCGAAAAAAGGCCATGCCGTGAGCATTTTTGAAGCTTTACATGTCGGGGGCGGCGTGCTGATGTACGGTATCCCCGAATTCAGATTGCCCAAAGAAATCGTACAGAATGAGATTAATTTTGTGAAATCGCTGGGTGTGGAATTAGTGCTGGACGCGGTAATCGGTAAGTGCGATACCATCGATGAGATACTGGGCGAAGGCTATGATGCGGTTTTTCTGGGCACCGGCGCGGGCCTGCCAATGTTCCTGAACATTCCCGGCGAAAATGCCAACGGGATTTATTCGGCAAATGAGTGGCTGACCCGCACGAACCTGATGAAAGCCTATCTTTTCCCGAACTACGATACGCCTTTGAAAGTGGGTAAAAAGGTGGCGGTCATCGGCGGCGGCAACGTCGCCATGGATGCCGCCAGGTGCGCTTTGCGCCTGGGAGCAGCAGAAGTTTACATCGTTTACCGCCGTTCGGAAACGGAACTGCCGGCCCGCAGGGAAGAAGTGGAAAATGCCATGGAAGAGGGCATTGTATTTAAATTCCTGACCAATCCCACTAAATTCATGGATGACGGCAAGGGCTGGTTGACCGGCATGGAATGCATCCAGATGGAACTGGGAGAACCCGATGCCAGCGGACGCCGCCGCCCTATCGCAAAAGCGGGCAGTGAATTCGTGATGAATATCGATACCGCGGTGGTGGCATTAGGCACGACGCCCAATCCGCTGATCGCCGCCACCACCATCGGACTAAAGACGACCGGCCACGGCACCGTGGTGGCTGATGAAACAACCGGCAAAACCGTCAAAGATAAAGTCTGGGCAGGCGGCGATATTGTTACCGGCGCGGCGACGGTGATCAGTGCCATGGGAGCCGGCAAGCGCGCCGCTGCGGATATCGATAAATATTTGATGGGTAAACAGTGACAATCTGAAAAATTAATGTTATCCTATTAAACGGTTATTCGCTGATATATTTTTCAGCATAGTTGCCTAAACATTGAATATATTAATAATTTAGTCATAAAAAGAAGATTAATAAAAGTGTTAGTTGTCGCCTGTATCAAACAGGTTCCGGATACTACCCAGGTTAAAATCGACCCGAATACGGGTACGCTCATCAGGGAAGGTGTCCCCTTTATCATGAACCCCTTCGATACCCACGCTCTTGAAGAGAGTTTGCGGCTCAAAAATAAGTACGGTTTCCATGTCGCCGTGATTTCGATGGGGCCGCCGAACACCGTCGTCACGCTGAAAAAAGCGCTGGCGGTCGGAGCCGATCAGGTAATCTTGCTCAGCGACCGGGCTTTCGGCGGAGCGGACACGCTGGCTACCAGCCGCGTTTTAGCCGAAGCTATCAGTAAACTCAACCAGCAGGAAGAAGTGGCCATCGTGATTTGCGGCAAGCAGACGATTGACGGCGATACCGCCCAGGTTGGGCCCGGTATTGCCAGCAGGTTGAAATACGCGCAGTTGACACTGGTGGACCATATTGAGAGTATCGACTTGAAAGCAAAAAAGGTCACGGTCAGGCGCAAGCTCGAAGGCCGGCATGAAATTGTCGAAGCCTCAATGCCGGTAATGATGACGGTCGTCCGGGAAATCAACCACCCGCGTTATCCGACTGTCCCGAAGCGCCTGACGGCGGAAACGGCGGAAGTTACCGTCTGGGATAACAAGATATTGAAGCTGGATGAAAATACCATCGGATTGAAAGGTTCGCCCACTCAGGTGCGGCGTATCTTCTCCCCGGAAAGGGCCAAAGGCGAGATTATCGGCGACGGCGTCAATAAACCAGCCGAAACAGCCAATTTACTGATCGATAAATTAGTCGGCAAAGACATTATTTCATTGTGATTTGGGAATAGAGAACAGCGATGGCGGAAGAAGAAAAGAAAAAAGTTAAACGCCCCCTCGGGCATGCCCGTTTAAAACCGGGTAAGTGTATCGCCTGCGGCGCGCGCTGCCAGAGTGAATGCAAGGTAGATGCCGTCGAGATGAACGATAAGGGCGAACCGGTGATTGATTTAGCGAAATGCACCGGCTGCCGCCGCTGCATCCGTATTTGTCCCGCCGAAGCGATCGAAATTTACTTCACGCCGGAAGAACAGAAAATTCTGGATGAACTGGCCAAACAAAAGGAGCCGGAAAAACCGGCGGCGCCAGTGGTTGAACCCCTCGATGAGGCGCAGGTCAAACTGGCGGCGAAGCTTAAAGAATACAAAGGCGTGTGGGTTTTCGTGGAGCAGAACGGCTGCGTCCCGGCCGAAGTCTCCTGGGAATTACTCGGAGTCGGCGCCGGATTGGCCAAAACCCGCAATGTGGAACTCTGCACGATAGTTATCGGAAACAATGTCTCGAATCTCTGTCAGGAGTCGTTTGCATACGGCGCGACCAAAGCCTATTTAATCGATTCTCCGATATTTGCAAATTACCGCACGGAACCTTATCAGAAAGCAGTCTGTTACCTGATCAATAAATATAAACCGGAGATCGTACTTGTCGGGGCGACCGGTCTGGGCCGGGACCTGGCAGGCGCCGTAGCCACGGAAATGGCAACCGGTTTGACCGCGGACTGCACGGGCCTGACCATCGACGAAAACGGACTGTTGATGCAAACCCGTCCTGCTTTCGGCGGCAACATCATGGCCACGATTAAAACGGAACGCACCCGGCCGCAGATGTCCACTGTCCGTCCGCACGTGATGCCGATGCCGCAAAGAGACAATACCTGTAAAGGTCAAGTCGTTACGGAATCCCTGCCGCTGGCGGAAAAAGATATCCTGGTGAAAGTGCTGGAAGTCATCGACGACCGCAAGGGCGCGGGTGATATCGATATTGCCGGCGCCGATGTAATTGTTTCCGGCGGGCGCGGCATGGCGGGAAAAGAAAACTTTAAAATTTTACAGGCACTGGCCGATGAACTGGGCGGTGCGGTAGGCGGTTCCAGGGCAACCATCGAGGCCGGCTGGCTGCCGGTAGAGCGCCAGGTCGGGCAAACCGGAAAGACCGTCCGCCCCAAGATTTATTTTGCCTGCGGCATCAGCGGGGCGATTCAGCACCTCGTCGGGATGCAGGATTCGGATGTGATTATTGCCATCAACCGCGACCCGAACGCGCCGATTTTCGAAGTGGCGACCTATGGTATCGTGGGCGACCTTTTCCAGATAGTGCCGGGGATTACGAATCGTATCCGCGAACTCCGCAATGCCAAACGCAGCACCGCTAATGCCGAAACTATAAGATGCGCACCGGAGGATAAACCGAATGGAAGCAGTTAGCGGCGTTTGGGGCTACGTTTTATTCTGGGGCCTGACGGCTTTAGCGGCGGGCATTTTTTTCCAGCGGTTCTGGCAGCTGACCAAACTGGTTTCACTGGGGCGCGACAGCGACGCGCCGGCCCGGACGATGAAAAAATCGTTCATGGCGATTGTGCACTTTATCATCCAGTCCTGCCAGTTCAAGAATATCCGCAAACAAGACCGGGCCGGCATCGGGCACCTGTTTATGGCCTGGGGCTTTCTGTTCTTTATCACCTATTATTTCTTCTTTATCATAATAGCTTCCGGGTTCGGAATCCCGGCGCTGGAGCATAACGGCGTTTACGTGGTTTACTGCTGGATTATGGATTTTGTGGCGCCGTTCGTGATTATCGGGGCGGCGTGGGGCCTGATCCGGCGGTTTGTCTTCCATCCCACCCGGCTGCAGGGGCAGCGGACCTGGGAATCGTTATTGATTTTGATTACGGTGCTTTTACACCCGATTACACACATCAATAAAATTGCCACGCAGATTGCGGGCGGGGTGGCGCCGGCCGGGCAGGGCTTGGCCAATCCGCCGCTGAGCGCCTGGGTGGCCCATCTATATTCGAATATGAGTTATGCCGACATCACCGCCTGGCATACCTTCTGGTTCTGGAGCCATTGGGCTTTCGTGCTGCTGGTGCTGGCGATTATCGCNNATGTTTGCGGCAATGCTCAACGATATGATGCGGCCGGAACGGAAAGGCACGCTCAATCCCATCGACCTGAAAGACCAGCGGACGTTCGGCGTAGGGCGGGTGGATAATTTCACCCAGAGACAATTGATGGATACTTATGCCTGCGTGGTCTGCGGCTACTGCCAGGACGCCTGCCCGGCCAATTACACCAAGAAACCGCTGAACCCGCGCCTGATTGTACGGGATGTTAAAGCTAATCTGATGACCAACGGTCCGGCATTACTGAAAAAACAGGAACCGAAGTTGGACTTAATCGGCGGCGGTAAAGACGGCAGCATCGCCGAAGATGCCCTCTGGGCCTGCACCACCTGCTATGCCTGTATGGAAGTCTGTCCCGTCTATATCGAACATGTGCCGAAGATTATCGAAATGCGGCGCCACCTGGTGCAGATTGAATCTAAATTCCCGCCGGAACTGCTGAATTTATTCGAAAATATGGAACAGCGCAGCAACCCCTGGGGGATTGCGCCGTCCGACCGCGCCAAATGGGCGGCGGATTTGAATGTCAAACCGTTCGAAGCAGGCAAAACCGAATATCTTTTCTACGTCGGGTGTTTCGGGTCTTTCGATGCCCGTTCCAAACAGGTAACAGTAGCCATTACGAAAATTCTGGATGCGGCCGGTGTTTCCTGGGGAATCCTCGGCAAAGACGAGAAATGCTGCGGAGACAGCCTGCGGCGGCTGGGGAACGAATACGTTTTCGACCGTATGGCCCGCGAAAATATCAAGCAGTTCCAGGATAAAGGCGTGACTAAAATTATCACCGAATGTCCGCACTGTTTTACGACATTAAAGAACGAATATGCGCAGTACGGCGTCAAGTTTGAGGCTATCCACCATACCGAGTTAATCCAGCAATTGCTGAAAGAGGGCAAATTGAAGCTGACCGGCAATGTTGACCTGGGGAAGACAGTCATTCACGACTCCTGCTATTTGGGACGGCACAATGATATTTACGAAGCGCCCCGCGTGGATATTACGGCGGCCACCGGGAAAGCGCCCGCGGAAATGGAACGCAACCACAAGCGCGGCTTCTGCTGCGGCGCCGGCGGCGGACGGATGTGGCTGGAAGAAAGCTTGGGAACCAGGATCAATATCGAACGAACGGAAGAGGCCCTGAAGAGCGACCCGAAGACCATCTGCGTGGCCTGTCCTTACTGCATGACGATGTTTGCCGACGGTTTAAAAGATAAAGGTGCGGACAGCAAGGTGCAGGTGCTGGATGTGGCGGAGATTGTGGCGAAGGCACTGCCGAAGTAAATTCCGAATACCAAATCCGAAATACGAATAGTATAATTACCGGAAGTTTGGTAAAAGACCTTAACGAACGGCAGTCTATACCCGCCGTTTTAATCCCACGCATAGGTTATTCTAAACAAAGCATGAATTCATTTTAATTCTCCCTTCCGTGAGGTTGTCCGAAAATAGGCTTAGAAGTGATTTTTATGGATTCCCGATCAGGTCGGGAATGACAAGCTGAAAAAGTTAGATTCAAGCAAAGTTTGAATCTAACTTGGTTTTTGTCATTGTCTGGCTTGACCCGACAATCCACGAAATTTTGGACACTCTCAGATAATGTATAGTGATTTAAAATGGTCCATTCAACTATATCGTAATGAAAAGTTACACGATTGTTACATAATTATAGTTGACAATAATCGGATTCATAATTATAATTACACCCATATGCATTAATAGTAATTAGTGCAATAAAATAGGAGGAAAAATGTCGGAACAGAAACCGGAATCGAAAAATTATCCCATCACCTATAATGCGGTATACCAGGAGAAAATGTCGAGGCTGACCACTTTCTTCAGGCTGTTCATGATTATCCCGCAAATGATCGTCCTTTATTTTCTGTCGATTGCGGCTGCCGTGGTTGTTTTCATTGCCTGGTGGGCGATTCTTTTCACCGGAAAATACCCCAAGGGAATGTATGAATTTTCCGTCGGTATCCAGCGCTGGTCAACCAGGGTGAGCAGCTATACTTATCTGCTGACGGACAAATATCCGCCGTTCTCGATGGACCCGTAATTCAAAAAGAATAAACGCTTTTTTAATTAAGCACTCTTCTTTCTTTCGTTTTGAGAGCAGAAGGGTGCTTTTGTTTTTCCGCTTACCAAAATCGTTGTGTTATCATTTAATTAGATGATAAATCCCGACCATACGACAACCAATCACCTCGTTGATGACAGCAGCCGGGGACTGAAATTCGCTTTGGGCATTACAGCCGTGATCATGGCGGCGGAAATTACCGGCGGTATTTTCAGTAACAGTCTGTCTTTAATCAGCGATGCCGGCCACATGCTGGTGGACGTATTATCTCTTGCATTAAGCTTAATCGCATTGAATCTGGCCAAAAGACCGGCGACAGTAACGCGCACATTCGGATTGCACCGGGCTGAAATCCTGGCGGCCCTGGCCAACGGCGTCACTCTGGTTTTGATATCGGCCTATATTTTTTATGAATCAATTCACCGTTTCAGCAAACCCCCAGCAGTGCATACGCCGCTGATGATTATCGTTGCCGCCGTGGGTCTGGCCGGCAATCTGTTGACGATACAATTACTGCGACGTACCCGCCGCAATAATCTAAATATCAGGGCGGCGTTTTTTCACGTTTTCGGGGACACAATTTCGTCGGTTGGGGTAATTGCTGCCGGTATCGTAATAGCGGTAACCGGTTGGGAACTTGCCGACCCGATTATCGCGATCGTAATCGGCTGCATCATTCTGTGGGGTGCGGTCAGCCTGGTCCGGGAATCGGTGGATATCCTGCTGGAAACCGTGCCTAAGAATATTCCGCTGGAGCAGGTGACGGAAACGGTGATGGGAGTCAAGGGAGTGGTGGAACTGCACGACCTGCATGTCTGGACGATCACCTCCGGGATTTACGCCCTATCCACCCATGTTTTAATAGAGGACCAGATGCTGAGCCGCACCCGGGAGATTACCGACGAAATCAATCATTTATTAGCACAAAAATTTAACATCATGCACACTACTTTTCAACTCGAGAATGAAAAATCCGCAGATTGCGCGGAAGGTCTGGTCTGCCACATGCAGCGTACGCAAGAACCGGAGCATCATTGAACACAAATTACCTGGATAATTTGAAAATACTTTATTCCAGACAGGAAATCGAAGTAGCCGTCGCGCGATTGGCGGCAGAAATTACACGGGAGTATCAGGCACGAAATCCTTTGATTCTGGGTGTGCTGAAAGGTTCTTTTGTCTTCATGTCCGACCTGGTGCGCCGACTGGATTTTTCGCTGGAAACGGACTTCGTGCAGCTGTCCAGTTACAGCCGCGGTACGAGCAGTGCCGGGAAGATTAAAATGGTGCAGGATATCAAAGCTACGGTCAAGGGCAGGGATGTGCTGGTGGTGGAAGATATCGTGGATACGGGGAAAAGTCTGGCTTTCCTGGCCGATTACCTGCAAAAGAAAAACCCGGAGTCTTTACGGTTCTGCTGTTTACTGGATAAACCGTCGCGGCGGCAGGTGCCGGTAACCGTGCATTACCGCGGTTTTACGGTGCCGGATAAGTTCGTGGTGGGGTACGGGATGGATTATGCGGAGCAATACCGTAATTTGCCGGATATCTACATATTGAGCGATGATAAGAAATAGTTTGTTCCCATGCCGGCGAAAGTCGGAATCCGGTTACTAGCCGCATTTTTATGAAAACTAACTATTGACGTTTACTCCCTGTATTTCAACCTCTTGGCACTGTTAATCGGGCCACGACGCCCCATCACCTTTCCTCTTCCCGCGGGGAAGAGGATTTTTTCTTATCAAAGAGGGGCTCAACGCCCCTCTTGAACTCCCTTAGCTGCCCGATTTAATAAGTCTACTTTCAAGGCTGATTTTACAGTCGACCAGATCATTACAAAGGAGTGCAATTATGGCTCTCTGAGACTGTCCGAAAATGGTTCTTTATGACGTTAAATATGGATTCCCGCTTTCGCGGGAATGACAAATCGGGGAAAACAGCTTCAAGCTTTGCTTGAAGCTGTTTTCTTTTCAGTGTCATTGTCGGGCTTGACCCGACAACCCAGAGATTTCGAACAGGCTCGGGAAAAAAGAAGAGGGAGTGCGAAGGCACTCCCTCTTCTGGAGCTCCGACTTAAAAACTTATTTTTGAAGTGCAGAGAGGTTGATTTGTTCAAGCAGTTTTGCTGGGCAGGATAATCGTGGCTTTGCCGGAAGTGGTGATTTCTCCCCTGCCGTTTTCCAGACTGATTTTACAATCGACCAGATGTTGACTGCCTTCGATGTATTTTTTGGTGACTTTGCCCCGGCAGTACCAGGTTTCGCCGTCCTGCGGTTCGCTGATGGATTTCATGTGGCGGGGATAATCCATCACGCCGTACTGGCAGGAAAACTTCTTTAAAAAGCCCTGTTCCCCAATCCAGTCCGTGATTAACTGAATCAGCCATTGCCTTTTCAGCGCGCCGTGGACGATGACCTGTCCCAATCCGGCAGAGGCGACGTAGACGCTGTCATAGTGCAGCGGGTTGAAATCACCCGAGGCCCCGGCCCACCGCACCAGCATTTGCGTGGTAGCGATTTTAGCCAGCGGCGTAATCTCGGTGCCGACTTCGACATCTTCCCAGTAAAGCTGTTCAGACATGGGCGGCCTCCACGGATGGCGAATTGAGGGAACGGCGGATAAACATCAGCTGCTGTTTGGCGACCGGTTCCCCGGCCTGATTGTGATAAACGGTATCGAGGAAGGAGACGATAATGCTGCCGCCTTCGCCGGAACGTTCCCGTAAATTGCGCACGGTGGTCACCGCCGAGAGGACATCGCCGGCTTTGACCGGCAGGAAAAATTCGTATTCCATGCCGCCGTCGAGCACCAGCGACAAAGGATAACCGGCCTTTTCAAAGGCGGCTTCCAGTTCCGGGGGAATATCCACGGCCAGGGGACTGCCACGCGCCTGTTTACGCGGCCAGCCGAAGAAACCGGGCGGCGCAATAATCGTCCCATATTGCGATTTTCGGGCATATTCTTCGTCCTGAAATAGAGGATTGGCATCGTCGACCGCCTCGGCGAAACGGCGGATGGCGCCTTTTTCCACTTCATAATATTGCACCGCGCCGCTGGTGCCGATGAGTTTTTTGATTTCTTCCGGTATCATGATATTTTCTCCGCAAGTGTATATCCGTCATTTTAACGGCAGCAGGCACAGACTGTCAAACCGGGGGGAGTAAAAATTCCAAGAACCAAATTCCAGAAGCCAAACAAATTCTAAATACGAATATCGAAACTCTAAACAAATCTGAAATCCAAAGCATTAAACAAATTCAAAAAACAAAACGCTTGACAAAATACACGGAAACGTGTAATATTGGTGAAGTACACGCTAGCGTGTTAAGAGGACGGGTAGAGTGGCACTTAATCCGGCGGGGGACGTTACGGAAAAACTGGTCACCGAGGCCTGGCAGGGCCTGCTCGACCGGGGCTGCCGGATGAAAACCGAATCGGGGGAAGCGTTGCGGGTGATTTACCCGGGCAAAAGCAGCGACGGGCCTGGATCTGATTTTCAGGACGCGGTGATACATGTTAACCGCCGCACACTGAAGGGCAATATCGAGCTGCACGTCAATGCCTCGGACTGGCACAAGCATGAACACGACCGGAACCCGGCTTACAACGGCGTGGTTTTGCACGTGGCCTGGCGGCGGTTTTGCCCGGAAGCCATCGTTTTGCAAAACGGCACAATTATTCCCTCGATAAGCCTGTGCGGCTATCTGCCTGGGAATACGGCCAAGCCAGTATCCTCGAAAGTCCCCTGTTCCGGGATGGCTGTAAATTCGCCGGAAAGACTGGCGCAGATTTTGGATGACGCCGGCACGGCGCGTTTTCACGAAAAGACGAAGCAATTTCTGAATGGAACGAATTTCCGGGAAGGGGGCCAATCCCTTTATTACGGAATTATGACCGCGCTGGGTTATGCTCACAATCAGGTTCCTTTTCAGGAACTGGCGCGGAAACTGCCGCTGGCAGCGCTGGAGGCTGAATTTGCCGGCGAAAACGGTCAGAACCGGCTGGAGGCTTTATTACTGGGGACGGCCGGACTGCTGCCTTCGCAAAGGCCGGAATGCGAATATTCACCGTTTGAGGATTACACTTACGTGAATAAACTGGAAAATGTTTGGGAAACCATGCAGCGCACCGACGTTATGGACTGCCGCGCCTGGCAGTCTTTTCGGGTGCGCCCGGCGAATTCTCCGTTACGGCGCATCATCGGGATGAGCCGGCTGCTGCAGCGCTACCGGGAAAATGGTTTACTGCACGGATTACTTGCGTTGGTCCGGGAAGCCCCCCGGGAAAATGGCAGCCATTTTCTGGAAGATGGTTTGATGGCCGCGGACGACGGTTACTGGGCCGGACGGTTTGATTTTGGCAAAGGCTACCCCGGGTTGAGCAAATGGCTGATCGGCCAAACCCGGGCTGCCGAAATCGCGATCAACATCCTCCTGCCATTTGTGTATATCCGGTCCGAAAATAACGGAGAGACGGAATTGAGGGAGAAAGCGCTGGCTTTATTTAATTCCTATCCGGCGGCAGAGACAAATACCGTGGCCCGGCACATGACGGCGCAATTCGGGCTACGGGGATCGCAGGTGAATTCGGCGCGCCGGCAGCAGGGTTTACTGCATTTGTACAAAAAGTGGTGCACACAGGGGAGGTGCCGGGAATGCGAACTCAATAAGAAATAAAAATACCAAAAACCAAATTCTAAACGCAAAACAATAATTAAATCGCAATAATCAAATCAAGTTTCCAGTTTTAAAAATCAAGATTCAAGAAAACACGAAAAATGAGAATGGCGAAAGAAGAAATGGCGGGCGGGTTAGAAACATGACACAGGGTGTAGATACCGGCTTTCGCCGGTATGGAGAGGGGCTATACCCCTTCCGGATACATTCGTCCGCCTCAGGCGGACTCAGTACGACATTGTGATGTCGGATTGCTTCGAGTACTTCGTAACCTCGCAATGACATCACTTTATTGCCCGAGTCTGTCCGAAATCTCTGGATTGTCGGGTCAAGCCCGACAATGACAATGTTTTCCCCGGTTTGTCTTTCCCGCGAAAGCCGAAGAGCCATTTTCGGTACTTGACGCAGTCAATGTATACTAAACGAAGTGAATGTACGGGAATCCATCTGACAGTTTACGATGAAATGATAAAGTTCTGTTAGCACTGATAATCTTGAAGTTACAGGGGTTGATTGAAAATTTGGATTTCCAGCGGGGCCGGAAGGGAGTTTGGATAAAACCGGTCTGGATCCCAATCCCCTATCAAATATGGGACAAGCTTTCGTCGGGAAGGAATTTTGGTTTTGATTATTTGATATTATTTAGAAATAAGAATTTATTTGGAGTTTGGATTTTGGATCTTGGAATTTAAACCGCGGCCAGTTTGAGGTTGGGGATGACATCCAGCGCCATATCGCTGGTGTGGCCGGCCCGGAAGCGGAAATAGCCGCAGGCGGCAATCATCGCAGCATTATCGGTGCAGAGAATAAAAGGCGGGATAATCACCGGGAAGGGCGAACGGGCAGTTAGTGTTTCGCGCAGGGGTTTGTTGGCGGCCACGCCCCCGGCCAGCAGGATTTGACAGACATTATATTCCTGCGCCACATCGATTGTTTTGGTCACCAGTACATCGACGACGGCCGCCTGAAAACTGGCGGCGAAATCATTTTTATTGATGTCTTTATTTTCATTCACCAGCCGCAGCAGGGATGATTTGATACCGCTGAAGCTGAAATCGTTGGTGCCTTTAATCCATGATTTAGGCAGCGGGATATTGGCTTTGCCGCTTTCGGCGGCTTTCTGGATGACGGGACCGCCGGGATAACCCAAACCCAGCAGCCGGGCCGCCTTATCGAAGGCTTCACCGGCAGCATCGTCGCGTGTCCGTCCCAGCAAAGTGTAATCGCCGTGCCCTTTCATCAGCACCAGGTCGCTGTGCCCGCCGGAAACAATCAGGCAAATCAGCGGAAATTTAAGTTCGTTACCGGTCAGCCAGTTGGCGTACATGTGGCCTTCCAGATGGTTGACGCCGACCAGCGGCAGGTTCCGGGCCAGGGCGATGGCTTTGGCGGCATTAACGCCGGTTAATAACGAACCGGCCAGGCCGGGGCCGTGGGTCACGGCAATGGCGCTCAAATCATCCCATCCCACATCAGCTTTCCGCATAGCCGCCCGGATGATCGGGATAATGCTCAGAGTATGCTGGCGGGAAGCGACTTCGGGGACGATGCCACCATAACGCGCGTGGATTTCCACCTGCGAGGCAATTTCGTTGGAAAGCATTTTGGTGCCGTCTTCCACCACGGCGGCGGCGGTTTCATCGCAGGACGTTTCAATACCGAGTATTTTCATACGATTTGATTATAACATAAGAGGTAAAACAAGCTGAATTTTTGACACTCCGGCTTACGGTTGTTATGATGGCATAGGCGAGGTTAATGTTTATGTTTCGTTTGAGAGTCAGATTCTCCCGCGGAGAAGAATTAAAATTTATATCACATCTGGACATTATCCGTCTGTGGCTGCGGGCGATGCGGCGCGCCGGTATTCCCCTGGAGTATACCGAAGGTTTTTCGCCGCACCCGCGGATTTCACTGGCGGTACCGCTTTCAGTGGGGGTTACCGCGGATAATGAATTGATGGATATTTCCATCACAAAGGTAGTCTCACCGCACTGGTTTACCGACACGGTCAACCGGCAATTACCGGACGGTTTAAAAGTGTTGGAAGCGACGCCGATCGGCCCGAATGTTCCCTCATTGCAGTCGCAGGTGCGTTTTACACAGTATCAGGTCGAGGTCAAGACCGATAAAAAAGAGGAAGAAATCAAAATATCCCTCGATACCCTGTTATCATTGGAAAGCCTGCCCTGGCACCACGAGCGGGACACCGGCCGGAAAAGTTATGACCTGCGAAATTTAATCGATGATATCTGGCTGGTTGAGATGAAGCCGTCGGCCTGTGTGCTGGGGATGATTTTACGCTGTGACGAGTCCGGTTCCGGGCGGCCCGAGCAGGTGGCGCTGGCGCTGGGATTTCCGGAATATCCGGCAGCAATCCAGCGCACAAAATTGCTGCTGGGCTCACACCGGTAATTATGCCCCGCCTGTTTTAATCAGATAGATAATTCTATTATTGAACCACCTGGAGATTCTTCGGGTACTTAGTAACCTCAGAATGATTTGTGAGTGTTAAAAAATGGCCGGAAAACCGGTTAAGCAACAGTCTTTGGACCAGCGGGTTCTCGGTTTTATCGAGGACAACCGCCTAACAGTCCGCGGGCAGACGCTGCTGGTGGCCGTTTCCGGCGGGCAGGATTCGGTTTGCCTGCTGCATCTTTTACATCAGCTGAAGCCGGAACTTGGTATCAAATTACACGTTGCTCACCTCGACCATCAACTGCGCGGCAAAGAGTCGGCCGGCGATGCCCGGTATGTCGCCCGGCTGGCAAAAAGCCTGGGCATCCCCGCCACGTTTGAAAAACGCGATGTGGCAGCTTATCAAAAACAACACGGCCTTTCACTGGAAGAAGCGGCACGGGAGGTCCGGTATAACTTTTTAGTGGAGACTGCCGCTGCCGTTGGAGCTACATCGGTGGCGGTGGGGCATACGCTGGACGATCATGTCGAGACAATTTTATTACACCTGGTGCGCGGCACCGGCACCCGTGGCTTGCGGGGCCTTCGGCCGGTGACAAAACGGCGTGTTTCGGGGAAAGAATTAAAAATAGTGCGGCCGCTGCTGACGGTGCGCCGCGCGGAGACCGGGGCATATTGCGACCGCTTCGAACTAAAACCGCATCAGGATGCTACGAATTTGTCCACGGAACCCTTGAGGAACCGTGTCCGATTGGAATTATTACCATTGCTGAAAGGTTACAATTCCGGGATTATTGAGGCGCTGCAGCGTACGGCAAAGATTGCCGGTGACGACATCGCCCATCTGGAAAAAGAAGCTGCCCGTTACTGGCCGAAAGTCGCCGACAAACAGGGCGATGTTATCGTGATGGATAAAAAGGCCTTGCTCAAATTACCGGTCAGTGTGCGGCGTTATCTGTTAAGGCAGGCAATTGAAACTGTAGCGGGCGATCTGAAAGATATCGAAGCGCGGCATATCGAAGAAATAATGCAGGCGATGGACAAACCCGCCGGGAAACATATTAACCTGCCTTACGAGCTGGTTTTTGCAATAGACTATGACCGTTATTTGCTGGGTAAAGATATCTCGCCGCTGAATCCTTTTCCTGTTTTAGCAGGGGAGTATCCGCTCAAAATACCGGGGAAAACACTGATTCCAGGCTGGCGCATCGATGCCTCGGTCACTGAAAGGTCCGGGCTGACGACGGGAGATAACGGGTTTATCGCTGATTTGGATTTCGGCTGTTTGGACGGAAAATTAACGGTGCGTCCCCGGCAGCGCGGTGACCGGTTTCAGCCTTCCGGGATGAAAGGCATGAAAAAAGTGGCGCAGTTTATGCAGGACGTTAAAATCCCCGGTGACAGGCGCGACCGCGTCCCGATTTTGGCGGATGAAGCCGGTATTTTATGGGTGGTCGGCTACCGCACCGCCGAAAGGGTAAAAATCACGGAGCAAACGAAAAAAGTACTGCAGCTCAAATTCGAACGGATTTAGTTGACCGAAATATTTATGCTACCATTAAGATTACAATCGATTTATCTTTAAGCGGAGGACAGATATGGCCGGGCAAAAAATCATTGAGCGCGCCGTCAAAGAAGGCAGGACGGCATTGACTGAAATCGAAGCTAAAGAGCTGCTGCGGCAGGCCGGTATCAATGTGGTGGAAACCAGACTGGCCGTTTCCAAAGAACAGGCTGTGGCAGTCAGTCAGCAACTTGGTTTTCCGGTAGTTTTAAAGATTGTCTCGGCGGACGTGCTCCACAAAACCGATGCCGGCGGGGTGAAACTGGGATTGAAAACCGCGGTTCAGGTCGGCAAAGCCTGGGATGAAATCATGAAATCGGTGAAGAAAGCTTTCCCAAATGCCAAAATCGAGGGCGTGTCGGTGCAGCCCATGGCCAAACCCGGCGTCGAGGTTATTATCGGGATGTCAAAAGACGCGCAATTTGGTCCGGTGCTGATGTTCGGTCTGGGCGGGATTTTTGTCGAAATAATTAAAGATGTTTCCTTCCGCATTGTGCCTTTATTGAAAAGAGACGCTAAAGAGATGGTGCGGGAAATCAAAGGGTTTCCGCTGCTGAGCGGGTACCGCGGTTCGGAACCGGTGGATATTGAGAACCTGGAAAATCTGCTGCTGAAAGTGTCGGAGTTTGTCGAGAAAACTCCTGAGATTAAAGAACTGGACCTGAACCCCATCTTCGCCTACAAGGACGGGGCCGTGGCTGTTGACGCCAGAGTAATATTGGAGAAAACTGCTGCCGATTAGCTTTTACCGGCTTTTAGGAAGGGATTTCAGCGGCACCTTACCTGCATACATTGACCGGATTTTCCTGGGTATTACATTTTTTTATTTTTAGAAAAAGTTTACATAATTGTAACAAATATTACCTCAAATAGCCCGGAAAAGATGCTATAATATTTATATTATGGAAACTACGAAGACTGTTTCTAACGACTGAAATTATTTTCTTAAAATCGGGTTCTGTTAATACACAATCTCATTTTCTATCTTGAATCCTAAAAATAAAAGCGCTTATCGGTAAAATACGGGAGAATTAAATTGGATATTAAATTAAGAATCGGGGATATCGGTAAAACAACGGCAGATGCTGTCCTGTTCGGTGTTTTCGACGGCTTAAAAAAACCGTCCGATGAGTTGGCGTTGGCAGACAAAATGCTGGACGGTGAAATCACCAAATTAATCAAACAGGGTGAAATCAAAGGGAAAGCCGGAGAAATCTCGATTATCCACACGATGGGCAAGGTTCCTGCCGGAAAAGCGGTGGTTATCGGATTGGGAAAAAGTGAAGATCTGACCGCGGACAAAATCCGCATCGCAATTGCCGATGCCTGCCGCGCGCTAAGGAAAAAAGGCGTCAAACACATTGAAACCGTGTTAATCGGCGCCGGAGTAAATAATATCAATCCCGGCACCGCCGCTCAGGTAATCACGGAAGGGGCAATTCTCGGTTTGTATACTTTCAACCGCCACGTTACCAAAAAACCGGAATCCGGGGAAATCACGGAATTGGTAATTAACGACCGCAATCCTAAAAATAAAGCTGCCGTGCAGCAGGGCATAAACACCGGTAAAATTCTGGCCGAAGCCGCGAACCTGGCCCGGAATATGGTGAATGAGCCTTCGAACTTTATGACACCGACGATAATGGCGGCCGAAGCCCGGAAAGTAGCCGAAAAGCACGGTCTGGAGATTAAGGTATTAGAACGCAAGCAGATGAAAGAATTGGGGATGGGCGGACTGCTGGGGGTGGCCCAGGGCAGCGAGGAGCCGCCTAAATTCATCGTGTTGAAATACCTTGGGAAAAACACTAAAACCATTGATATTGCGCTGGTAGGCAAAGGCATCACCTTCGATTCCGGCGGGATTTCGATAAAACCTTCGGATCACATGGGCGACATGAAAAGCGATATGTCCGGGGCCGCTTCGGTGATTGCGGCCATCGGCGCCATCGCCCAACTGAAACCGAAAGTAAACGTCATGGCGATTGTGCCTGCGACGGAGAATTTACCCAGCGGCACGGCGTTCAAACCGGCGGACATCCTGACCGCGATGAACGGGAAAACAATCGAGATAATTACTACCGATGCGGAAGGGCGGCTGATTTTAGCCGATGCCCTGGGATACGCGGTGAAGCAGGGCGCCAAAATGATTGTTGATATCGCGACGTTAACCGGCGCCTGTCAGATTGCTCTCGGCGATATTACCACGGGTGCTTTCACCAATAACCAGGAACTATTAGATAAAGTGATTGCCGCGTCTAAAGAAACCGGCGATAAAATGTGGCAGCTGCCGACATTTGAGGAATACAAAGAACTGAATAAAAGCGATGTTGCCGATTTGAAAAATACCGGCGGGAGAAACGGCGGCGCGATCACCGCGGCGCTGTTCGTCGGAGAATTCGCTGAAAAAACACCGTGGGTGCATCTGGACATTGCCGGCACCGCGCTGTTGGACAGTGCCAAAGGTTATTACATCAAGGGCGCGACCGGCGTCCCGACCCGAACGCTGATTACGCTGGTTCAATCTTTAGCAAAATAAGGGGAAACCGCATGAAAATAAAATGGTTAGGTGTAGCGTCTTTCCTGATTACCACGGAAAAAGGTGTCAGGATAATCGTCGACCCTTATAAATCCGGCGGCCCAATCAAATCTGAGGAATACCACGGCCCGGCGGATATCGTGACCATCAGCCACGCGCATAACGACCATAATTACATCGTTAACATCGAAGGTAACCCGCAAATTATCAAAGAGGCAAAGCCTGTTGAAGCGAAAGGTATTAAATTCGATGGCATTGCCGCTTATCACGACGAGGTTCAGGGAAAGAAGCGCGGCCCCAATATTTGCTTTTATTTTGATGTTGACGGCCTGCGTGTTCTGCATCTCGGCGATTTAGGCCACATGCTCAGCGATGAGCAGTTGGCACAGGTGGGAAAGGTGGATATCCTGCTCACACCGGTCGGCGGGCTTTGGGCGATTGACGCCGCCACCGCCTGGAATATTGCGCAAAAATTGCCCGCACGGGTTGTCATACCGATGCATTTCCGTGACGAACGCTGTGATTTTCCGGTGGCGGGTGTTGACGAATTTTTAAAGGGCAAGAAAAATGTTCAGATGGTAAATTCCAGTGAAATTGAATTCAAAGTCGGGAAGTTATCGCCTGAAATGCAAATAATAGTGCTCAAACCCGCCCTGTAAATAGGTTATAATTAATTTGGGGGATAATAAGACTTGATTTTTGAGTCTGAGAAATTTGTATTCCAACCGCCGCCGGCGGTATCCGCGGCGCGTCGGGTGCTGATTAAACCGGATGTCGGTTATTCGGCGCCGTATCCGGTCACGACCAGCCGGCGTTTGATTGCTTCCATTATCGAGGGTATCCGGCGGGTTAGCGACGCCGATATCGTCGTTCTTGACGGAAGCAGGACCGGCGAATCGGTCATCCCCAATTTTCAGACATTGGGATATGATTTTCCCCGGGTGTTAATGCTGGATGTTAAAGATTGCATCTGGGTAGAAGTTGATAACCCGCTGCCGAAACCGCTGGCAGTCCCCGCTTTCTGGATTCCCAATGTTATTCTTTCCAGCGATTATCTGATCAGCGTCACGCCGTTGAAGATAGCCGCCGGTAAAGGTAATTTAAGCATTCCTAATTTAATGTCATTACTGCCTGCTAAGAAATATGCCGAATCCGAAGGCGGCTGGGATGCCCTGTTGGAACTGGGTGTCGACAAAGTTATCGCCGACCTTTATTTTACCCTGCCTTTCGACATGGGGATTATAGAAGCCAGCCAACGGCTGGACTATAATGACGACCCGACCTCCGGCGTAGCTAAAGACGTCGGCAAGATTTTCGTCGGGGACCCATTCCAGGTTGATAAAGAAGTTTCCGAAACCCTGGGAATCAGGACAGACTACCTGCAACTCATCAAAATGGCGGAATCGGGCATGGATACCATTTGAGATATTAAAGGGGGTCGGTGGACATGAGCAAGGAAGTGACAACACCATCTGAAGCACAATGGACTATTGACCTGAAATGGCTGGAAACGAACAAGCGCGATTTTTCTACTTTGGCCAAAGACAAGCTGTGCGCCAAATGCCGCAAGAAACTCAAGGCGGATACCACCGAACTCAAGCCGGCCGATATTCTGAAAGCAGTACAAAGCTGCTGTTCTAAATCCGATGATTTTATAACTGCCGGGCTGCCTTTTCAGGAAAGTATTTTCCGGGTTTTCCTTGCCAATGGCAACAAACCGCTGACTCTGGAAGAACTGGGCGAGCAATTGAACAAACGGCGCGGAGCAGATGCCCACCGTACCTCATTCGCCTTTCTATCGCGCGTCATGCAGAACGACGACTATTATGGGATAAAATCGAAATAAACACGGAAATTTTAAATTTCCCTGATTTATCCTGTTACTGAAAAATCGCTGTACTGTCCGCTGTATCCGGTCCACGTTAATTCCAGATTGTCTACCCGTGCCGCGGGCGGCCCGTGTTTGAGCAGATCCGTCAGTTTTTCAAGCTGTTTTTTATCGCCCTCGGCGGTAATTTCCACGGAATTGTCCGGCAGGTTGCGGACTGTGCCCATCAGGCCTAAAGATGCCGCGTTTCGGAAAACAAAAGCACGGTAATTAACGCCTTGCACCCGTCCCCGCGCAACGGCATGTAAAGCTGCAAAGTCATCCATAAATCAAACCCGAAGCACTTAATTCTTGTAAATAGTAAACGATATCAAAATAATTTTCAGCAATTAGTTCTCAGTCTTTGGTTACAAATAATGAGTTACGAATTGATGGTGTTTCGTGCTTCGATATTAGAATTTATTTAGAGTTTCGAAATTCGCATTTCGAATTTAACGTGTTATTCTTCGGATCTGTCTTTCTTGCCGCGGCGGATAACCTCAACCGCGGGCGGTGCTTCCATGCTGCCGGCGCTGGTCATTGGCTTTTTGGAATCTTTCTTGGCTTTTTTAGTCTCTTTGTGGCCCATATTCTTACTGCCCATATTTCCCCCCGCTTAACTAGATTCGTGTATTGATGATTGATTTTAATAAAAGTTTAGCAAAGTATTGCGATTCTGTAAAGCGGCTACTTCAGCTTTTCCAGGGCGATGCGGGCTGCTTCGGTCTCAGCTTTCTTTTTACTTCGTCCGATGCCGGCCGCCAGGACATCATTTCCCAGTTTCACTTCTACCGTGAATTTTTTATCGTGGTCCGGCCCCGAAGTTTCAATCAAAACATAGACCGGTGTTTGCTGGGCTTTCGCCTGCAGCATTTCCTGCAGCTGCGATTTATAATCGATTATTGTGCCCTGATACAAAGTTCTCAGCAGCTCGGCATCCAGGATTTCCAGGACAAATTGTTCCGTGACCGGGAAACCGTGGTCAAGGTAGACCGCGGCAATCAGCGCTTCCAGCGCCCGGGCCAGATTAGCCGGTTTCTCCCGGCCGCCGCTGGATTCTTCACCCTTACCCAGAAAAAGATAGTCACCGAGATCAATTGATTCGGCCACGCGCGCCAGCGTTTCCTGTTTTACCAGAATCGAGCGGAGACGCGTCATCTCACCTTCGGCCATGGCGGGAAAATCGAGGAAAAGGTTCTCCGCGACAATCAGGCCCAGAATAGCATCCCCCAGAAATTCCAGCCTTTCGTTGGAGGCAGGCGCGGTGCCCGGATTTTCATTAGCGTAAGAACTGTGCGTCAATGCCTGCGTCAGCAATTCCTGCTGCTGAAAAGGCACGCCCAATATTTTCTGCAATTCATTCTGGTCGACCACAGTCCGTCCTCCCGGTGGATAACTTATTAGTCAGCATAAGTGTTATTAATGCCCATGTCAAATATTTTCAGTAATATCAAAAAGATTCTTTGGGGAAACCCTTCTGGATAGAGTATAATATACCGTAGTAAAATGTCTCAAGTATTTTATCGAAAATGGCGTTCCCAGACACTTAGCGACGTCGTTGGGCAGGAGTCGGTTACCCAAACTCTGCTGAATGCGTTAACCAGCGGAAGGATATCCCATGCCTATCTTTTCTGCGGGCCGCGCGGCACCGGCAAAACCAGCACGGGCCGTATTCTGGCCAAGGCTGTAAATTGTCTGACCACCGGCGGCAAAGGCGAACCTTGCAATACCTGCGAAATGTGCCGCGCCATCACCGAAGGCCGGGCGATGGATGTCATTGAAATAGATGCCGCCAGCAATACCGGCGTAGACGATATCCGCAGCCTCCGTGAAAAGGTTAATTACGCTCCCAACCAAGCCCGATATAAAGTTTACATAATAGATGAATTCCACATGTTGAGCAGCAGCGCTTCTAACGCTTTATTGAAAACGTTGGAAGAACCGCCGCCGCATGTCATTTTCATCCTGGCGACTACCGAAGTCCATAAAATCCTGCCTACCATCATGTCGCGCTGTCAGCGTTTTGATTTTCACCGCATTTCTCAGGCGGCGATCATGAAACGGATGACTAATGTTTGTCAGGCGGAAAACATCACGATTACACAAGAGTCGTTGCGGCTTATTGCGCGCAGCGCCACCGGCAGCATGCGCGATGCCTGGAATGTTCTGGAACAATTATCGATTTATTACGGCTTGGATATCAGTTTTCAACAGGTGCAGGATTTGCTGGGAATTACCGGGGATGCCCGCGTCCGGGAACTCATCAAGTATATTATCGACGATGATGTCTCTAAAGCAGTCGCGACGATCAATAGTGTCAATAACGATGGACTGGACCTGCGCAATTTCAAGCGTGAACTGGTGGAATATTTGCGCTCGCTGCTGCTGGTGAAAACAGGTTCAGAAGCCTCGGTGGACATGACCGGAGAAGATTTATCCGAGTTGAAACAATTAGCCGAAAAGGCTTCTTTGCCTAAAGTGCTAAAAGCCTTAAAGCTTTTCAGCCAGGTGGAAATAGGGACTGAAAATCATTCGGCGCTGCCGATGGAATTAGCCATCGTGGACAGCACGATGAAAGAGGAAGAAGTTCCGAAAGCAGTCCGGCAGTCGGAATATCAACCTCAACCCGAACCCAAACCGGCTCATCCTCCGGTGTATCACCCGGCACCGCAGAAACCGGTTCCGGTCGCAGCGCCCATTCAATCTGCCGCGCCGGAAGCGAAAAAAACCGAAGTTAAACCGGACCCTCCGTCCGCGGCAGTGGCCGAAAAACGCTCTCCGCTGGAAGCCGGCAGTGTCCCGGAACGGTTAAGGTTGGAATGGCGAACCGTAATCGACCAGGCGCCAGCGGACACGAAAAAGAGCAACGCCATTGCTATTTTAAGGAGTGGGGGGGTCAGGCCGGTGGCCTTTGAGAATGACACCTTAACGCTGTCTTTCCGGCAGTCATTCTTCAAGGAAAAGCTGGAAGAAATAGAAAATCACCGGGTGATAGAAAAAATATTCAGTAATTATCTGGGGCACACCTGCCGTGTGCAATGTATACTGGAAAACGGTAATAATCCAATGAAAGAAGCCCTGGCAAAGCTAGGCGCACAAATTGAAGGGGAGGAACGATGAATTTCGAACAGATCAGACAGGCCCAGGCATTAAAATCCAAATTAGACAAAGCCCAAAAAGAACTAAAAAGAATGCAGATTGAAGGCGAAGCCGGCAAAGGCGCCGTTACCGTTGTGGTCAACGGTGAGCAAAAAATAATGTCGGTGAAAATTTCCCCGGAAGTTGTCGACCCGAAGAATGTGAAGCAATTGGAACAGCTGATAATCAAAGCGGTCAATGATGCTCAGGACAAAGCGCAGAAAGCTGCCGCCGAGCAATTGAAAGAAGTTACCGGTGGTTTAAAAATCCCCGGCCTCTTCTAATATAAAATCAGGAGAATCACGTTGAATCAAGGTACCACTCAGGGTTCGGATGCGATTAACCGCCTGATACAGGAATTAAATAAATTACCCGGCATCGGCCCCAAAAGCGCACAGCGTATCGCTTATTATCTGATGCGCGCGCCGCAGGAACAGGCCATCCAGCTGGCAGAAGCAATCTTGTCCATTAAGCAGAAGATTAAATTGTGCGCTACCTGTTTTAACGTGACGGATTCCGACCCCTGTATTATTTGCCGCAATGACCGGCGGGACCGCAGCAAAGTTTGCGTGGTGGAACAGCCCCAGGATATCCTGGCCATCGAGCATACCGGTGTCTACAACGGACTTTACCATGTCCTGCACGGGGCAATTTCCCCTACCGAAGGCATCGGCACCAACGATGTCAGAATTAAGGAATTGGCGGTGCGCCTGCAGGACGGGGTAGTGAAGGAATTGATTCTGGCCACCAATACGAACCTTGAGGGCGAACAGACAGCGATGTACCTTAATCAGCTTTTGTCCCCGTCAGGTATCAATATAACGCGTTTGGCGCGCGGGCTGCCGTTCGGCACGGAACTGGAATATGCCGATGATACAACGCTCACGAGAGCGCTCGAGGGCAGACAGCAGCTCTAGTTTTATTAAACAGCAAATATGCCGGGAGGTATGTATGGTGGCAAAAGCCCTTTGTTCCAACGAACTCAGGCTGATTGCAGGCAGAGCAAATCCCGAACTGGCAAAAGAAATAGCATCCATTCTGGGCGTCCCTTTATGCGACATCCGCATTAATACCTTTGCCGATACGGAGACCCATGTCCAAATCGAAGAGAGTGTCCGTGGCAAGGACGTTTTTATCATCCAGCCGACCTGTCCGCCGGTAAATGAAAACCTGATGGAATTGCTGATTATGATCGATGCCTGCCGCAGGGCCTCGGCGCGGCAAATCACCGCAATTGTGCCCTATTTCGGGTACGCCCGTCAGGACCACAAATCAACCGGGCGGGAGCCGGTCACGGCGAAAATGGTGGCAGACATGTTTACGACGGCCGGCGTCAACCGCGTTGTTTCCGTAGACCTTCACGCCGCACAGACCCAGGGTTTTTTCAGCATCCCGATGGACCATCTGACTGCCGTCCCCACGATGGCCGGCTATTTCAGAAACAAAGGGTTTAGTGACGCCGTCATCGTTTCTCCTGATGCCGGAAGGGTAAAGATGGCCGAAAAATATACCGATATCCTGCAAATTCCGATGGTGGTGATGACGAAACGACGGAAAGGAATCGGCGGGAAAGAACTGGAGTTTTTCGATATCATCGGAAATGTTGAGGGAAAAACAGCCATCGTAATCGATGATATTATTTCCGGAGGGAGCATCATTACAGAAGTGGAGACTCTCTTTAAAGGGGGCGTTAAAGAGGTCTATCTGGCGGTTACCCACCCGATTCTGGTCGGCGCTGCCACGGAATTACTTAACGCTTCACATATCAAAGAGCTGGTGGTAACCAATACCGTCCCCGTCCCCGAGGAAAAACGGTCCGGCGGGAAGGTAAAAGTGCTTTCCATCGCGCCGTTATTATCTAAAGTTATAATGGCGATTCATGATAACGAATCGGTCAGTCATATATTCCGGGAAGATAAACTGATATTCCCGGTCTAGTGGTTAGTAAGGGTTTGAAGCGCATTCAGACTGTACGGTAACAAAGGAGTCAGGTTTGATACTGGAACTAAAGGAAGAAATCATCTCGGATTTTAAGGGCACAATTATCGACATCGAAACGATCGGTGAGTTCAACGGCCGTTACCGCAACAGCGGCGATTGGCGGGAATATGAAGGCATCCAGCAGGTCATTTTTGGGTTTGTAAACAGCCAGTATTTACAAATACTCTGGGTGAAGAATAAAGAAGAGATCAGTGAGCTGAACGAGCGGGTTTCCGGAATTATCGATAAGTTGGAAAAACCTTTTTATGCCTTTAATACCGCCTTCGAGAAGAATGTCCTGACCTGCCAACTGGGGAGGCCCATTAACGTCGAATGTGAGCTGCAAAGAGAAAAATTTGAGTCTAAATATAATGCTGTCCGTGAACTGCGAATCCCTGCCCACGGCGACCCATTTAACGATAAAGGCCTGCTTTGCATGTACGCATGGCAGAACGCCGAATTTGATAAAGCTCTGGCGCATAACCGCGCTTGCCTGATGAAAGAAAGAGATATATTGCTGCGGCGCGGCTACCGTAAACCGGACAACCTCGTGTTATTTACTAAATAGCACACCTGATGCTGTCGCAGTAAACCAATTATCTGTCCTAAATATTGACTCCGTAAAACGAACTAAAACAACACCCACCACAGGCACGATTTGTTACGCGTCCGGTTCCGGGATATTTTGTCAGGCGGAGAACAGTCCCGTCACCCGAATAACTCAGCCGAAAATGCCGGTTCACAAAACCGACTGCATCCGGCAACTTCCCTTTCCGCTAATTCTGAGATAAAATATATCATTCCGATACTACAGATGAATGACAAATAACAATTAGTAGTACTTTTGATTGAAACAGTTAACTAAATTCCCGTTGACTATGATGTCATTGGTGATATAATAGCACTAATGTAATATTTATCACTGGATGGTAGTGTCGGAGAAAACGGCCCGGCGTAAAGACGGGGACGGAGTAAACCGGAACTACAAATTATTGTTAAAACAGGCAAATGAACAATTGTTTTCGGGCAGAAGCTTTTCGGCGCGAGGACTGAAAGAAATTTAGGAGGGTTATTAAAAGTCGATGAAAAGCAAATTAGTTAGAATTTTAGGCGCAGTCACCGTAGTATCAATGCTGGCGGCTGCCCTGGTATCTCCGGTCTCCGCGATGAGTGGTGTCAGCCTGGCCGTAGGTAACACTACGATCGGCGTTGCTACTCCTTATCTTGTTACATTTACGCTGGGTTCCACTCAACCCGCCAGCGCGAGCGCAATCGTAGTCACCTTTGCTACGGGTATGCTGGTCGGCAACCCTGCCGTAGCCATTCAAGTCGGCCCGGGGAACGGCTCCCCGGCGATCAGCCAGACTACAATTACTGCCGATACGACCATTGCCGGTCAGGTAGCAACCATCAACACACTCAACGGCACGGTCCCGATCGGGACAATCGGCACCGGCGCAGTCATTCAGCTCACCTTTACCAATATTACAAACCCGGCGTCCATCGGCAATTACAGCGTTTCCGTAAATACCGCGGCGGAAGCTACCACGGTTGCTTCCAATGTCATTACGACTACTGCGGTGAATGCTACCGGATTACCCGGTGTGATTTCGGTATTTAACAGCGCGGGTACGCTGATAACGTCAAGCAATGATTTGGCAGCAGCGCTGGCCGCAGTCCAGTCTCAAACACTTGCCGGGGCAGTGATTAAATTGACCGCCGGTACCTATCGCAGTGCCTACCCTGCCAATACCACCATCGCCTGTACCATTCAGGGTACAGACAGTAATGCTGCCAATGTTATCCTGCAATCCACCGGTGCATGGTCATTAACCGGCGCCACGGTTACCGTAGACAGTGTCACAATCGACGCTGCCGCCGGCGGCCTGCTCACTATGGGGGGTGCTGCTACTACTGCAGCGACCGTTAATAAATCCTATCTGAAAAGCGGTGTTTTAACGATGGTGGGTGCCGGCACCAGTTCAACTACTACCGTTAGCAATGATACATTCACAGTCGCCACAGGTGCCGCCGGCCTGATTGTTAAAACCCCTGCTATTATTACCGGTTCCGTTTTCAATGTCGACGGCACCGGAATCGGCGTCAACGCCCAGGCTAATGTCCTCGTCAGCAATTCGACTTTCACCGGGACTTCCGGCGCCGGGTTAGGAATAACCCTAAACGGCGGGAACGCCTCTGTTATCAGCACCAGCACTTTTACGGGATTAACTACAGCTCTGACCGTCAGCAATGCCGGAGCCGGCGTTTCCTTTAACGGTAATACCGTAACTTCATGCGGCGTTCTATCAACCCACGATGCGATTGTTGTTACCGCTACCTCCGGAACTTATCTGTTCAATAACAGTATCAGTAAAAGTTTAAATAACTTTATTAATGTCTCAGGCAACGATAATCTGGTCGTTCTGATGCTAAATTCATTCAGTGGAAATGCCAAAAACGCGGTCGATTCTGCCGGCGGGGTGCTGAATTGCACACGCAATTACTGGGGAGGCACCAATAGTAATCCTACTTCAACCGCCAATGTATCTTACGCTTCTGCTCTGGGAGCCGCTCCTTCCGCCTCCGTTTTTGTCACCGGAGCTTCCGGATTAACACTTGCCGCCGCTAACAATGTCGGAGTCAATATCACGGCTTCGACCGGTATGATCACGCTGGGCGCTGCAGCATTAACGGCGAATCCTGTAAGCGCGGCTTTACCTTCAACTGTTACAGCGATTAATTATTTTGACGTTTTCGGTTTTGGCAACGCTTCCGCTTCGGCCACAATCGATTTTCACGGCACCGACGCGGCACCGGTCACTTCCGGCAGTACGGTCTACTTCTATAATTCTGCCTCCGGAGGGTGGGTGGCTGCTTCGAATTGCACGGTTAGTGTCGCCAACGGGTTCGTGGAAGTTTCGATCGCCCCCGGTGTTGGCGCTACTCCCAATACTGCGCCGTCTCCCGCCCAATTTGAAGGCACACCGTTTGCCCTGGTCAATACTGCGTCAACTTCTACCACGACCACCACAGCCGTTACTACTGCGACTACCACTGCTACAACCACGGTCGCAACAACTACCGCGACAACACCTGTGGTGACCACAGCCACGACCACAGCTAAAACCACTACTACAACTCCCGCAAAGACCACCACCAAAACAACCGCGACTACCACAGTGACGCATACCCCGGGTAAAGCCAAACCGGTAATCCCGTCCGGTCTGCTTTATGGTGTCATTGCGATCAGCGTAATACTGGTCGTAGTGATCGTTATCGTGATTGTCAGAGCCGGCAGCGTTTAGTACCGATCTGAAAAATAAAAAACAACACTGTATCAGGGAGTCCGCCTCAGGCGGACTCCCTTCTTTTATTCACCAACTGAGTTCCCTGATTGGTTAAGTAAACGTATTGTTAAAATCAGAAAAATGCACCAATATTTTACGCCTATCCAATTTCTTGACAACCTTCGGCTTTACAGGTAGAATGCCAGCATTACTTAAACCGGAAATAATCCTGGAGGGCGAATGAGCAAGCGCAGCGGCTATGAAGATCTGGAATTTGTGTCCGATTTCTATGATTCGATGTACAATCAACTTCCCCGCCGCGATATCGAATTCTTTTTAGGCTACGCTAAACAGGCCGGCGGGAAAACACTGGAACTGGGGTGCGGCACCGGCCGCGTGCTGATTCCGACAGCATCCGCCGGATGTGAAATCACCGGGCTTGATTTCTCCCCGTATATGCTCCAAAAATGCCGGGAAAAAGTCGCGAAATTACCTCAAAAAATTCAAAAAAAGATACACCTGGTTCAAGGTGACATGACCAATTTCGATACCGGTGAAAAATACGCCCTGGCTACCATCCCTTTCCGCCCGTTCCAACACCTGATTACGGTCGCGGAACAAAAGGCCTGCCTTGATTGCGTTCACGAACACCTGCGTGAAAAGGGGAAACTGGTCTTCGATGTTTTCCACACCTATCTGCCGCGCTTGATTGACACCAGATATTTCATGGAGATGGCAGTAGGGGAATCTCTGCAATTACCCGACGGGCGGGTGGTGAAGCGCACAGAGCGTACCGCGGCTTTTCATCATGCCGAGCAGTATAATGATATTGAACTCATCTTTTACGTGAATTACCCAGACGGCCGAAAGGAAAGACTGGTGCATGCGTTTCCGATGCGGTACTTTTACCGCTATGAAATTGAACACCTGTTGAGTATTTGCGGATTTAAGATATTGGAATTTTACGGCAATTTTGATAAATCCGGCTTTAACGATGAATCACCGGAAATGATATTTGTTGCCGAAAAGACAGGCTGACGCATGCCCGGAACTAAAGATTATCAGACAGAAGCGATTATTATTAAAAAGACCAAACTGGGCGAGGCCGACCGGATTCTGACCCTGTATACTCCCGGTTTGGGTAAAATCCAGGCAGTCGCCAAAGGGGTGCGCCGCCCGAAGAGCAAATTATCCGGGCATCTGGAGCTATTGACTTACAGTCAGGTCACATTGGCAAAAGGGCACAACCTGGATACCGTCACAGGAAGTCAGTCCATCAATGGTTTTATGCCGTTGAAAACCGACCTTTGGCTGACTTCTTATGCGCTTTACATAACGGAACTGGTTAATCAGTTTACCGCCGAACATGTTGCGGATGAAAACCTGTTTCGTTTGCTCCTGGAAACATTGCAAACCCTTTGCGGGACGAATAACCGGGAGTTATTACTGCGTTATTTTGAGATTCATTTGCTGGAAGAATGCGGTTACCGTCCGCAGCTATTGAAATGTGTCACTTGCCACCGCACCCTGGAGCCCACTACGAATTCATTTTGCGCGGGTATTGGCGGGACACTTTGTCCGGAATGCGCTTTGAATCAGCCTTTTGCCCGTCCGATTTCAGTCAATGCCCTGAAAGTACTGCGGTTTATCCAGAAAAACGACTATAACGCCGTCGAACGGTTGAAAATAGATAAAGCATTGTCACTGGAAATCGAAGATATCACCCGCAGTTATCTGAAATATCTGCTGGAGCGCGAAGTCCGGTCCGCGAACTGGCTGGATGAGCTCAAAGAACAGATGAAACAGATGGAGAACCTCAAACCTAATGTCGCCGACCAAACGGTCAAGTCTAATCCCGATATTTAAGATTTCAGTATCAGGCACTTTTTATCACACTTTTTTGCCTGGCCTTAGTGATATAATTATCTAAGTGAAAGACTACTANNGCCGAAGAGAAGTTCAAAGAAATAAACGAAGCTTACAGCATTCTGTGTGATGCCGGAAAACGCCGGCAGTATGACTTTGCGAAGAAAAGCGGTTATGATTCTAACGTTTACTCCGGTTACGGCAACGCCCAGTCCGATATTTTCCGCGATGCCTTTTCCAATCCTGAGACAATCGAAGAATTGAACCGCATGTTCGGGCAGGCAGGACTAAGGTTCGACCAGGAGTTTCTCAACCGCACGTTTTTCAGCGGTAACGGCGTCGTCTTCACATTCTATTCGGGACCGGGCGGGAGCCGTCAAAACGTTTACCGCTACGGGAACGGCGCCACTAACATTAACGCAAATACGGACAGCGCACCGCCGGAATATCTGGATACCGGGGAACCTGTAAGAAAGTTAGGCTTCTTCGAAAGAATGGAGATCGCCATAGTGAAATGGTTCACCAGGCTTACTCTGAAAATGCTGTTCGGCCTGCGTGTCCCGGTTGATATCCGCCAAAATTTAAAATTATCGGCAATTGAGGCGGTTGCAGGCGGGGAAAAAACAATGACGCTGAAAACAGGTCTGGGGAAAAAGAAGCTGGCAGTGAATATCCCGGCCGGCGTGAAAACCGGTAACAGTATACGGCTGCGGGGGATGGGACAGAACGGCGGCGACCTCTACCTGGATGTCAAAGTCAGAAACTGAATTAATGTTCTTCATTCTGAAGTTACCGCAGTACCTGAAGAATCTCCTTCACTACTCAACAGGCAAGAGGATCTTTCGCTACGCTCAGGCTGTGACTAAATTTAGCATTCCGCTTCTGAAGACAACGGTCAATGGGTGATGACAGTAATTTACCTTTTGACCACCATTTTAGCCAGGTCCCAGCANNCGGAAATAGATATAAAAATCGAGTTTATTGTTTTTGATGCGGGTATCGATGCCGCGTAAACACGGCGGGTCGGTGAGAAAGATAGCCTTCGGTTCCCCGACGGTCATGTAAGCCTGGTTGGTGTTGTGGCCGTCCGCTTTGTACATGCGGATGACCTCGGCAATCTGCGATTCCAGATATTGGCCGTAGGTGTATTGCTCGCCTTCGGCGCGGTGTTCGGTCATCAGGTAGGGCAGATAGTTTTCGACATATTCCATGGTGCTGGGGGCGGGAACGCCCTGAGGCACATCGGGGATTAACGGACGCGTGCCCGGATATTTAATGTGGCACACAAAGAAATCAAGCTGTTTACGGCGCTGTCCCTTGTAGCTGCCGCGCTCAATACGGTAGTCATAGCCGTCACTGAGGGTTTTGCTCAGACACAGGAACCAGGCTTCGGAAAGGTCGCGCGCTTCGATTACAGAAATTTGCACGTTTCTATTTTATCACTTCGCCGTTATTTTAAAAAGAGGCTGAGGAACCGGTCTTCGTATTCCGGAAAAATATTCCAGCGGTCGAGTTCTTCTTTGATGGCCCGCGGGTCTAAATCCCCGGCTTTTGCCTGGATGAACATACCTTCGATTCTGGCCCGGGCTTCAGCCGGAATGCCTTTGTCATCCATGGCCAGCAACCCCCGGGCGTTCATTTGCCGGACGTTATTATCCACCGAACGCTGCGTCATCTCGAAAATAAACTTGATGATGGCGACATCCCACATTTCATCGAGCCCTTTGATAACGGCGGTCAGCGGGTCGCCGCGTTTGTCCAGGTCTCCATTTAATTTCGCCACTACAGCCGGCAGGGCATCCGAAACGATATTCATTTCTTTCGGTTCGTTGCGGTAGGCATAGAGCAGTCCCTGGACGCTGTGCCCGTATGTTTTCACCAGGGAATCAAAATAACGGCGGGCGTTATCGCTGAAGCCTTCCAGGGAATGCAAATAATACGGAGTGACAATTCGCGGTTTCTCGGCGATAACCCGGCCTTCCCGGACCACGGTTTCATGGACGTTCGGGGTCAGTTCCGCATAAGCAGGCTCGGTAACGAGATAGTAATAGATATTGGTCGTCCCGAAAGTGGTGAGACTCTGTTTTGGAGCCCGCAGGATTTCGGTTTGCTCCACCGCTTCCCGGATTTTTACGTCATCGATATCCATTTACCGCCTTGTTCCCGGGAGCCTAATTAATTGCCTGAAGTTCATGTTTATATTCACTAATGTGCTGCATGTATTGCGCATCGAGCCGGATCAGCATTTTCCGCCATTCTTCCTGGAATTGCGGCTGCCGTTCGATGTCGATGCTGTTGATCCGGGCGTTCGAGCCCTGTTGGGCTAACGCTTGCTGGAGTTTCATCGAAAACTCCTCTTTGACCTGTTCGTAAGCGGCTTTTTTCTGCGCTTCGCCCTGTTCGGCGTAATGGTTGAAAATATATCGGATTTTGCTGAAAACGTTCTCAAGCGCTTTTTTGTCTTTCTTGACCGTGGTGAGCCCATCCATCACTTTTTTGTTGTTTTTCTTCACGGCATCGTTTTTGGGCAGGTCGATGTTGCGGATAAGTATCGAGGAAATGCCCTGTACCACATATTTCCTTTCCTGTTCGCCGTATTTAGCCAGTTCCGCCGTCAGATTGATATCGTCTTTGATATATTTCCCGGCCAGTTCTTCGCCCTTGGGAATATATTTCCATTTCAGCCGCTCTTCCGGCGTGGCCGATTCGATTTTGTTGATTTTCTCCATCGCTATTTCGTAGGCGCTTTTGATATCAGCCATTGTTTTGCTCCTTTGCGCTGTCAGTTTTTAATATTGCCTGTTTATCACTTAAATTATACAACAACCGTATTACCTGAGAGGTACCGGACAATCAGGAAAGGGAAATTATTTTCGTGTTGCAGCGCTCGAGTGGCTTCAACAACCCACTGATAAATAACTGAGCGGAGTAGCGGCGGTCGTTCTAAACCCGACCCTACAGCCAGGATCATTTAACTTTATCGATGCTTGATGCTAAACCGGCCGCACTAATCTTTTCTAATCACGTCGGTATGCAGGAAGTCCTGCAAAACTTTCGGTACCGCGATCGAGCCGTCTGCCTGCTGGTAATTTTCCATGATGGCAATCATGATTCTGGGCAAGGCCAATCCCGAACCGTTCAGTGTATGCACAAATCGGGGTTTGGCATCGGCGGCGGGGCGGAAGCGGACATTGGCGCGTCGCCCCTGGAAATCGCCGCAATTGGAGCAGGAGCTGACTTCCAGCCATTCCTGGCAGCCCGGCGCCCAGACCTCGATGTCGTATGTCATCGTAGAGCCGAAACCGATATCGCCGGTGCAGATTTGCACGATGCGGTAGGGCAGGCCGAGTTTTTCGCAGACCTCTTCGGCGTCATGCACCATTTTGTCCAGTTCGGCGCAGGAAGTTTCAGGCTCAACGAACTTGTACATCTCTACTTTGTCAAACTGGTGGCCCCGTTTGATGCCGCGGGTGTCTTTACCGGCGGACATCTTTTCACGGCGGAAACAGGCCGTGTAGGCGACGTAGTGGAACGGCAGCATGCCGGGCGGAATGATTTCATCACGGTGCAGGTTGGTTAGCGGCACTTCGGCAGTCGGTACCCACCAGTAGTCTTCTTCGATATCGTGATACAGGTTATCGATGAATTTGGGTAACTGGCCGGAGCCGACCAGCATTTCTTTTTTCACCATGTAGGGCGGGTAGATTTCTTTNNTGTTCCAGCGTGTGCAAATCCAGCATGTAGGCGATGACCGCCCGCTGTAGACGGGCGCCCAGCCCGCGCAGGATATAAAACCGCGTGCCGGATAATTTCACGCCGCGCTCAAAGTCGATTATACCAAGCGATTCGCCCAATTCCCAGTGCGGTTTGGCGGGGAAAGCCAGTTTTCTCGGTTCGCCCCAGGTGCGCACGATGACGTTTTCGCTCGAGTCCTTGCCCACGGGCACCTGAGCACTCGGGATGTTCGGCATCTGGAGGAGCAGGTCATGGAGCTTGACGTCCAGATTATTAACAATTTCTTCCAGGTTATGGATTTTGGTGCGTAAAGCGCGGCCTTCCTCGGCGGCATCCGCCTGTCTTTCTTTGGAGGCCTGCTTGCGGTTGCGCCGCAAATCCTCGAGTTCGGTCATTTTCTGCCGGCGCTCGGTATCCAATTGCAGGATTTCATCCAGGGGGGATGATTTTTCCTGACGGTTGGCCATCGCCTGCCGGACGATTTCCGGGTTTTCACGAATAAATTTTAAATCTAACATGATAACACCTCCGGTGTAAATTCTAAATTCGAATATCGAAATCCTGAATTCGGCATTCGGCTGTCAGTGTTCAGCTATCAGCTATTATTGTAATTATTTATTACTATTGGATTCCAGCTTTCGCTGGAATGGATATTCCCCTTTTTGTTCACCCTGAGTCTGCCTCAGGCGGACGAAGGGTCTCCATGCCTAATGAATAGTGCAGGAGATTCTTCAAGTACTTCGTAACCTCAGAATGAAGAATAGCACTTGTTATTGTTCTTCTGCTTTCCCTTTCAACGTCGGGAAGAGTATTACTTCCCGGATTGACTGGTTATTGGTGAGAATCATGATTAACCGGTCGATGCCGACGCCGAGTCCGCCGGTGGGCGGCATACCGTGTTCCATCGCCAGCAGGAAATCCTCGTCGACAGTACTCTCTTCTCCCTCTGTTTGTTTGTCTTTTGCCTGCTGGACAAAACGCTCCCGTTGGTCCAGCGGGTCATTTAATTCAGTGAAGGCATTGGCAATTTCCATCCCGCCGGCGAAAGCCTCAAAACGCTCGACCACTCTTTCCTGGCCGGGTTTCTTTTTGGCCAGCGGCGATAATGACAGCGGATAATCGATCAGGAAAGTCGGCTGGATGAGTTTCGGTTCGACAAACGTCGAAAGTAAATCATCCACCAGGTGCGCCCAGTTACTCGCCTGGTCGGCGTTGATGCCTTTTTCCCTCATTTTGGCACGCAGCATATCCGCGGTGGGATACTGCACAAAATCGATGCCGCTGTATTGCGTAATTGCATCTCTGAAAGACAACCGCTGCCAGGGTGCTTTTAAATCAATGGTTGTTTCGCCGTGCGGCACCACTGTTGTTCCCATGATTTCCATGGCGACGGATGAAACCATCTGCTCCAGCATTTCCATCACGGAATTGTAATCGGCATAGGCCTCATAGCTTTCCATAGAGGTGAATTCCGGGTTATGTTTGAAAGATATCCCTTCGTTGCGGAAAATACGGCCCACCTCGTAGACTTTATCAAACCCGCCGATAATCAGTCTTTTTAAATGTAATTCGGTTTCGATACGAAGAAAAAGGTCGCGGTCGAGAGTGTTATGGTGAGTCTTGAACGGTTTCGCGGCTGCGCCGCCGCCTTCCTGATGTAAAATGGGGGTTTCCACTTCCAGAAAACCACGCCCGTCCATGTATCTGCGGATAGCGCTGACAATCTGGCTGCGCTGGCGGAAAGTTTTCCGAACATTTTCGTTGGAAATAAGGTCGAGATAACGCTGACGGTAACGTATTTCCACATCGCTCAGGCCGTGCCATTTTTCCGGCAGCGGCTGCAGCGATTTAGACAGCATCGTTAATATTTTTGTCCGGATTGTAGGCTCACTGCTTTTAGTGCGAAAAACAACACCCTTCGCGCCTACAATATCCCCGATATCGATTTCTTTGAGTAAAGCGTTGCTTTGTTCGTCCAATTGGTTCTTACCCAGAAACAGCTGGATTTTGCCGGAACCGTCCTGTACATCCAGAAAAGAGATTTTACCCATGGAACGGTTGGCCATGACGCGGCCGGCCACAGTGACTTCTTCGGTTTCAATCTTGCCTGACTGTTCTGCTTGTGCCAGTAATTCCACCGCCTGCTGGGCATTGTGCGTTCGATTGAAACGGGGTGGATAGGGGTCAATCCCCATGGCGCGGATATTGGCCAGTTTTTGCAGTCTTTGTTCCGGGATACGTTCCATTCCTGTCGGCATTTCAGTCTCTCTCAAATTTATTTGATAGCATTATATTAACATAAAGCGCAGAAATCCTAAATAAGCGAACTCAGTAAAAATACTGATTGACATAAGGGGGCACTAAGGAGTAACATTTCACCAGCGCGATAATTTATTCGTCTTAAGTGATATTTTAAGGAGGCAATATGGAATTCAAGAATATTATACTGGAGAAAAAAGAAGGCATTACCGTACTTACTTTAAACCGTCCCCCGGTAAATGTGGTTAACTATGAAGCGATTATGGAGATTAATTTTGCCTTGAGGGAATTAAAAAACGATGAAGCAACCGGGGTTTTGCTGCTCCGGGGCGCCGGCAATAAAGCTTTTTGTGCCGGCGTCGAAATAAAAGACCATATCGGCGATAAAATGCCGATGATGATGCGGGAATTCGGGCAAATATTCAGTCTGTTGAAAAACCTGGGCAAACCAAGCATTGCGGTAGTGAATGGCGCAGCGCTCGGCGGAGGGTGCGAACTGGTCGCCGGCTGCGATATGGCAATCGCCTCGGAGAAAGCCAAATTCGGTCAGCCCGAAATTGTGCTGGGCGGTTTAGCCCCGGCCGCAGCTGCGCTTTTTCCCGGCATGATCGGTGAGAAAAAAGCATTTGAAATGATACTGCTGGGAGAAAGCATTAGCGCCGTTGAAGCCGAGCGCATCGGTTTAATCAATAAAGTCGTGCCCGAAGCAGAATTGGATAAAGCCGCTGAAGAATTAGCGCGTAAATTCCTGGATAAAAGCGGTTTGAGCGTGAAACTTGTAAGAGAAATTTTTTATCAATGCGCCGATATCGCAACATTCGAAAACGCAATACATCAGGCCACCGAATTGGGAATTCAAACCTGGGAGACCGCGGACGGACAGGAAGGTTTGAAAGCCTTCCTGGAGAAGAGAAAACCCGTCTGGAAAAACAAATAAAGCAATTGGTGGATATATATCGGGAGAATCAGTAATTGAGCGGGAATATATCCCGCTCAATTTATTTAATCATGATTGGATAAAAAAAGCTGTGCCGTTATGCTCTGAAATACAGCGAGCGATATAACGGCACAACCATGAGCACGGATTAATCAGTTTGTTGCTATTTTACTTTGGTTTCGCGTTCCAGCACCTCGGAGATTGCCCGATAGCCTTCACCGCCGAAAGAACTGAGCTGCATGGTGAGCAGTTCAGAGTATTTAAAGCCTTTGGAAGCGATCCAGTCGCGATGTTCTTTATCGCCGCGCCCGATCATATGGCGGGCAAGGTCCAGAGGCGTGTTGGAAACCTTAATACAGACCGGACATTTATAACTACTCATTGACAAACCTCCTGGAAAACAATTTTGTGTTTTATTCTTTTATACCCGGTAAATGGGAAATAAAGGCATAAAACAGAGGGGCTTATGCCCCTCTGTTTCAAAACCATAGAACTACTTCGCCTTTTTCTCTTTGGCTTTCTTCTCCTGCATCGCCATAAAGATCTTTTCCGGAGTGATCGGTAGGCTGGTGATGGTCACGCCAACTGCGTTGCGCACGGCATTGGCAATGGCGCCGGCGGTCGGGTTGGTTAAACCTTCACCGGCTTCTTTGGCGCCGAAAGGCCCTTCCGGTTCGTACGTGTCAACTTCAATAATTTCTGTTTTCGGCATATCCAGCGAGCGGATAACCTTGTAGTCAGCCAGAGAGGGGTTGAGAATTTTACCCTGGTCCATCGGCTGGTCTTCGCACAGGGCGTAGCCGCCGGCCATCATGATAGCACCTTCAAGCTGCCCGGTGATACCGATAGGATTGATGACGGTGCCGCTTTCGTGGGCGGTAACGACATTAATCAGTTTCATCTTACCGGTTTCGGGGTCAACATCAACTTCAACAGCCTGAACGCCGAAGCTGTAGGCCGGGGAAATCATGCCTTTGCGGTGCGGGGTATAATGCCCGCGGCCGATAATGGTTTCGCCGTCGCGTCCACGGATGGCTTCGCGAACGATATCGTAGTACGAAACTTTGCGTTCCGGTCTGTCAGCCAGATAAATCCAGCCGTCGCGGATATCCAGGTCATGAACAATGTTGACGCCCATCTTGGCGGCCGCGAATTCGATAATCTGGCGTTTGGCATCAGCCGCGGCCATCTTACAGGCGTTGCCGTTCATCAGGGTCTCACGGCTGCCCCAGGCGCCGAGGTCGGCGGGACAAATTGCGGTATCAGCCGCGTGGATACGGATATCGGAAAGTTTCACCCCGAGTTCTTCGGCGGTAATCATGCTGAGAGTTGTATCCGAACCCTGGCCGATGTCGCAGGCGCCGGTGAATAGGTCGACTTTACCGTCGATACTTAATTTCACGATGGCAGAGGAGAAAGCATAGGGGGTATCGAACCAGTTGAAGATACCACCGGACATGAACCCGTAAGCGGCGACGCCGATGCCGCGGTTGGCGGGTAATTTACCGCGTCCTTTAATATAATTATCAATCTTATCCAGGCACTGGTGTAAACCGCAGCTCTGAATAAAAGCCTGGCCGGGTACTTCGTAATTCGGCACCATGCCGTTTATGCGGCGGATTTCGATGGGGTCGATGCCTAAATCTTTGGCAATTAAATCTATTTGCTGTTCACCGACAAATACGGCCTGGGGTGCGCCGAAACCGCGCATTGCGGAGGTCGGTTCGGTGTTGGTATAGGCGCGGTAGCCGTCATAGCGGTAGTTGGGGTATTTGTAGGGGAATGACGAGAAAAAGCCCGTCAGGTAGAGCGCTGTCGCGCCCATGCCGGTATACGCTCCGCCGTCAGTGATACCGCGGATTTCTTTGGCGAGGATGGTGCCGTCTTTCTTGGCGCCGATGCGGGAGGTATAAACGATCGGGGTGCGCCGTTTGGTGGCCGTGAATTCTTCTTCACGGGTCAGGACGATGCGCACGGGACGGCATATTTTCTTGGAAAGTAAAGCCGCGCAGAACTGAGCGGAATCAAGTTCGAATTTACCGCCGAAACCGCCGCCGACCGGGGGTTTAATCACGCGGATATCGCCTTCTCTCATGCCCAGCATGCCGGCCAGCAGCACCTGAGTATAATAAGAAGCCTGGGTGGATGCCCAGACGGTCAGTTTGCCGTCATAGGAGTAACTGGCTGCGGCGCAGTGTGTTTCCATACACATATGGGCCTGAGAAGAGCAGACGAAGTGGTCCTCGCGGATGACATCGCATTCTTTGAATGCTTCGTCAACATCGCCCCACTCAATGTGGCGGGTGACGTTGATGTTCAGTTCGACGCCGTCATGAACCTGAGGAGCGTCTTCTTTGATCGCCTCCAGCTGAGAATATACCGCGGGCAGCGGTTCGTATTCCACCTCAATCAGGTTTAATGCCTCTTCGGCCGTATATTCATCAATCGCGGCGACAGCAGCTACCGGGTCGCCGATATAGCGGACTTTAGTGCTGCAGAGAATTTCTTCATCGCACAGCTCGGGGAAACGGCGCCAGATACCCTGTTTCTTATGGATGGTATCTTTGGCGGTAACGACTGCGTAAACGCCTTCCATCTTTTCAGCTTTGCTGGTATCGATGCTGACGATTTTGGCACTGGTGTAAGGGCTGCGCAGGATTTTACCATAAAGCATATTGGGCAAGACGATATCAAAAGTGTACTTGGCAGTACCGGTTACTTTTTCGGTACCGTCTACGCGATGTACATTTTTACCGATTACTGAGTATTTCTCGCTCATTTTGTCTCCTTATAATCACCCCGGCTGACTGCTTCGACAGCCCGGATGATGCTGTTGTATCCGGTACAGCGGCAGATATTGCCGTCGATACCGTCCCGAATCTGATCACTTGTCGGATTGGGGAACATATTTAACAGCCCCTTGCAGGACATCAGCATACCGGCGGTACAAAAACCGCACTGATATGCGCCGTAATCCAGGAAGGCTTTCTGCAAAGGATGAAGTTCGGCCCCTTTTGCCAGGCCTTCCACGGTGGTGATTTCGGCGCCGTTGGCAGATAATGCCAGCACCGAACAGGATTTTACGGATTTCCCGTTCATTACTACAGTACAGGCACCGCAGGCGCCTTCGTTGCAGCCGCGTTTGGTGCCGGTTAATCCAAGTTGTTCCCGCAGGACTTCAACCAGTAACGTCCTGGGATGTATCGAAAGCTCATAGGGTTGACCGTTAATTGTCAGTTTCAGCTCTTTCAGCATACTCTCCTCCTTAACCTGCCTTCGCTCTAGACATGGCTTCTTTAGTTACCCGTGCCGTGAGGACTTTCACCAGTTCGCGCCGGTATTCCTCGCTGGCGCTGATATCCGAGACGGGTTCGGCCTCTTCAGAGGCGGCCTGTCCGGCTTTTTTCAATAAGGCATCGGTAATCTTCTTGCCTTTCAGGATTGCCTCGGCGGCTTTCGCGCGCATCGGTCGCGGCGCGGCGGCTCCCAGGGCGATGCGCACATCGGTGCAGGTATCGTCCGCGGCCAAAGTGACGCAAGAAGCGACGCTGACGGTAGCCATGTCGCTGGCGATAATATTGAATTTGGTGTAGGCGGCGCCGGTGTGGGGAGGGGGAGCCGGCAGTTCGATTTCGACGAGCATTTCGCCGTGTTCCATGGCCGTCTCAAAATAATCGACGGAGAATTTTTCCATGTCCAGGATTCTTTCCCCGGCGACACTGGCCAATTTAACATTGGCGCCTAATGCCATCAGCACGGGAGCGGGGTCACCGGCCGGGTCGCCATGGCTGATATTCCCACCGATGGTGCCGCGGTTGCGGGTTTGCGGAGTGGACAGCAGGTGCTCCATCTCGGAAAGTACTTTAAAGCTGCCCTTCATTAAATCGGAGTATTCGATTTCGCGGTGGGTGGTTAATGCCCCGATCTTTAAGCCTTTCTTACCGTCGGATTTGATGTAATCCAATTCTTTGATGCCGTAAATATCGATGACATTCTCGGGTTGCAGCAACCCCTGTCGGAGTAAGATGATTAATGACTGCCCGCCGGCGATTATCTTGTAATCATCCCGATATTTATCTAATAAAACCAGTGCTTCATTGAGTGTTTTAGGACCAAAATACTCAAAGTCCTTTATCATGCTTGCCTGACCTCCTTACATTTTTCCGGACTTTAAAAACTATATTCAGAGTTAAAAAAACGAAAAGACAAGTCTTTTAACTGCCTGTCTTTTCCTTTAATTTCTTTTCCAGATTTTGGGTGAACTGATCTCCCACGCTCTTGACCTTGGCTCTCATGATTCTTTCCCCGAAAGTGGCGAGTTTGCCTACCATGATGACATCGGCTTTATAATCGATTTCACAGCAGCCGCCGGCCTGTTCCGCCAGATGTACTGTCAGATCGATGCCGAAAGTGCCGAGTTTGCCCAGTGCCTCGCCTCTACCGACTGCCTTAACATAAGTGGGCGGTGTAATTTCGGTTAAAACGACGACGAACTGTAATTTGACAGTGATGGGGCCAACCGATTGTTTGACCAGACAATTGTAGGTCTTGTTATCGGTGGATTCAATTTTTTCTGCCCCGGGGATGCAGGAAGCCAATGTGCCGGGTTCCAGAACCATCGCCCAGACATCGTTGATTTTACCTTTGACTACAAACTTACCGTCTATCTGCATTGATAATCACTCCCTTTCGTTCCTGAATTAATATTTCAAACGGGTCAAACGATTTGGCTGCAATATTTTTCGGTACCCCAATTGATTCCGCAACCGCCGGCTTTCTGTTTACCCCGAGATGTCCGCGGTATTCAGAAACATAGCACAAATTCACGTGCCGCCCACGGTACAGGGCGCATTCCTTGCAGAGTTTATTCGAGAATGGACAATTCAC
>PMCB01000132.1:78048-78365 GCA_003153955.1 Dehalococcoidia bacterium
GTGAATACAAAAAGTTGTAATTCATCTCCCTCTTTAAGCTGTCCGGCCGGGCAGTTCACTACGCGGGTAAGGAGCCTTAACCCGTGACCGAGGTCAACAATGGCATGGATCAGGGGAGCCTCAAAGCCCAGCGGCACGCCTGCTACTTCTTCGCTCAATTGCAGGACTTTGCCTTTATCCGCCAGTTCTACCCATTCCATTTCGTCCGAATTACATTCGGGGCAAACAACGCGGGGAGGAAACGGCGCGGCGCCGCAGTGTTTACATTTGGCGGTGGTCAATTTCTTTTGTGCCAGATTTTCGTAAAACTTAGAAAT
>PMCB01000098.1 GCA_003153955.1 Dehalococcoidia bacterium
CTCCACCAATAATTCAAAGCAAAGAGACCATTCGTGAACAATCACAGAAATGGCCTCTTTTTTGTTTCCGAAACGTCTGCCGGCCGTTATTTCCCGGTATTGACACCCGAACAGCTGCTTTTATTTTTTTAACAGTTGTTTCTTATATCTTTCGGTGGCGTTTTTCCGGGCCTTATTATAATTGTCTTTGGCTAAATTGATAAGGTTGTTGCGGGTGATCAGCGCTGCTTTTAATGATTCGCGGTATTCTCCAAGGGGGGACGGTTTATTTTGCTTTGTCACGTGCTGCCTCTCTCTCTCGTATTTTATTATTTCATTCGTTTATATTATAACGTAATTTTAGTTTAACAAACGCTGCATCTTTTGTCAGTATTCCGGGTTTTATTAATATACATTCACAAATTGTGTGTTATATTAAAATATGCCGCAGTTTAGTCGAGATTGGCATTCATTATTTAATCTTTTTAAACTAATGAACCGATTTGATAAAACAATACACATTGTTATAAAAAATACATTTTAAGATTAAGCAGGTGATTCACTATTACCGATGAGATAAATTCCTCACATAAACACTATGATGCTCCATCCGGTTTAACGAAGGAACAAATACGGGAAAGCCTTAAAAACTCAACCTATGACAGCATTGGGGCATCAACGACCGTAGGGTTGACTCAAAACTATGTCACTCCTTTTGCGCTTTCGATGCAGGCTACCACCCAACAGATCGGTTACCTGTCGAGTCTTCCCAACTTTGCAAACGTGCTCACGTTATTGTTTGCTCCCATGCTTTCCGAGCATGTCAGAAGCCGTAAATCAATCATCATGCCATTTGTTTTAATCATGGGTTTGTCATGGCTGCCCATCCTTTTAATTCCTTTTATATTTCAAACCAATCAAGTATGGTGGTTAATTGGCTTTTTCACGCTTTGTACTGCTGCTACCGGTATAGTTGTGGTGCCGTGGAGTGCCATGATGGCCGACCTGACACCGCTGGGACTGCGCGGAAGTTATTTTGGCATGCGCAGCCGCATCGGCGGCTTCGTTACTTTAATTTCGTCGTTCGCAGCTGCAGGGCTGTTGCAATTAATGACGGGCAACACTCGAATGGCTTTTGCAATTATCTTTGCAGTTGCCCTGGGTGGAAGGCTGTTTTCTCTAATTTGCCTTTCACGAATGTCTGAACCGCACCCTGTTATTCCACAGATTAGAGCGAAAGAAAGCATTGTTCAAATATCCGGACGGCTGTTCTCGACCAATATCGGACGGTTTATTGTTTTTATTTTTTTCTTGAATTTAGCACAGAATATCGATGCACCTTTTTTTTCTGCCTATTTACTTCGTGAACTCCGGGTCAGTTATATCAGCTATCAGATAATCAATTCCATGCTGGCAATCGTGACCATGTTCGTGGTTGTGTGGTGGGGAAAGCGGGCGGATAAAACAGGACGAGTCAAAGTCCTCCACGTCACCGCGTTGATGATACCTTTTGGTTCCTTGCTATGGCTGGCTAATTCCAGTGTATTGTGGCTCAGTGCAGTACAAATATTTTCCGGCTTTGCCTGGGCCGGATTTAATCTTTGTGCGGGAATGTTTATCTGGGATGCGGCGCCGCAGGACAACCGCAGCCGGTATATCGCTCTATTTGGAGCGCTGGGCGCGCTTGGGATTACGATAGGGTCGCTGATTGGCGGTAATTTAGGTCCTCACCTGCCAGCAATTTCAGGTAGTTATTTTCGAACGCTGTTCCTCTTAGCAGGTATTTTGAAATTAGCGGTTGTCCTCATTTTGTTCCGCCGGATATATGAAGTACGCAGAGTACAATCGATAAAAACCAGCGAATTGCTCTTTGGCGACCTGCGGCTTGCATCGTTCGTAAAAACCTGGCACAAAATCTTCGACCGGACGCGTCGGTAGGCTTTTACTATGGGCTAAAGTACAGTATTTTACCAGCTCTTTTTGGTGTTCGCGACCGGTTTTTCCTGTGGGCCGCGCAATAAAGACGGAATTATGGCGACAAGAACGATGATGCCGAGGATGAGACAGGCATGATTGATGGCTTTCAGGAACATCGGGAGTTCATTAGAACTGATAAGCTGCGAACTGCCGACAATCTGAGAAAGCCGGTTGTAAGGCATCACCAGCGTCATCAGCAGCAAAGAAAACGGCACACTCAGCACCCCGCCGGTCATATTGAGCGTCATTCTGATACCGTTGGCCACGCCGCGTTTTTCTGCCGGGACGGAACCCATTATCGAGCTGGTGTTGGGCGGCATGAACAGTGCCCTTCCGAAGCCGAATAACATCAGACTGACTATGACTGCGCTTAGCGTTGAATTTTGATTTAGTGTCGAAAACCAGATTAATGCGGAAGCGTTCAAGACTAAACCGACTGAACTTAACACCCGTCCGCCGTACCGGTCCGATAACCGTCCGCTGATGGGGCTCAGCACGAAGACAATGGCTTCCATCGGGATGAGTATCAGACCAGCTTTCAACGTACTGTACCCCAACACGAGCTGCAGGAACAAAGAACGGAGAAACGGGCCGCAGCTGAAAGCCAGGGAGTTCAAAAAACTGGCGAGGTTGCCCGCCGCGAATAGCCTTATCTTGAAAAGCGCCAGGTCCAGCGTCGGGAACTTTTGCCTTAACTCAACAAATATCACAGCGACAAAAATTGCGATTCCGCCGCCTAATATTAATAAATTACGCAGGGAAAGTGGGTCGCCGACCGCCAGCGCCAGCAGAATCGTGGTTAAGCCGATGCAGTATAAAAGGGCGCCGGTATAATCGAATTTTTGTCCGACCGGTTTGATACTGATTTCCTTCAGACGCAGCGTACCCCAGACCGTGCCGAAAATCCCGATGGGGATATTAATCAGGAATATCGACTGCCAGCCAAAAGTAGGTATCATTATGCCGCCAAGAGTAAGCCCGACAATTGCGCCCAGATTCATCGCCATCATGTTCGTGCCTAAGCCCATCCCAAGCTCTTCTTTGGGAAAGGCATCGGTGATAATCGCGACGCTGTTGGCGGTCAGCAAAGCGGCGCCGGCGCCCTGTAAAAATCGGAAAATCACCAGCTCCGTGCCGGTGCGCGATAAAGCGCAAAACAGGGAACCGACCGTAAAAATTGCAAAACCCAGATTATAAAGCCGGACCCGGCCGTACAAATCAGCCAGGCGCCCGAGGACAACCAGCAGGATAGCCGTCATCAAAGCATAACCGGTAATAATCCAGATTCCATGTACGATACTGGCATTCAGCTTCTGCAAAATCGTCGGCAGCCCAATCACAACGATGTTTGAATCCAGACTGGACATAAAAACGCCGATAGTGGTGACCGACAGCGCCACCCACTTGTAATCCATTTTCATTTTCATATTATTTCGAATCAGGCAGATATCCCCACAAGAATTGTCTGCCGTTAACATCCCATGTCAACAATGCGCGTTGGGTATATAACTCTACCCTTGATGGGTAATGGAGCGATGTCTTCAGTATAAAACTTTCAATTCACTGCCTTCAAATATTGCATGCCTCCAGCTTGGGCTATGTGTGTATATAAAATATTCCCGCTTGTAGATAGCTATAAACTTTTGTATGATGGTTCTATACGCCTATTCTCCTCAAAATAAATAATAATATAAACACAATTAAAGGTAGTAATATGAAAACAACACCATATTCAGAAATACCCCTGCGCACCATGGGCCGCACCGGCGAGAAAGTATCCGCAATCGGTTTGGGCGGGTTTCACATCGGTGCAAGGATGGCGGAAGATGAAAGTATCCGGATAATGCGCTATGCCATCGATAACGGCATTACCTTCATGGATAATTGCTGGGATTATAACGAAGGCGCCAGCGAAATCCGGATGGGGAAAGCGCTTAAAGACGGATACCGCAACAAAGTATTCCTGATGACCAAGATTGATGCTCATACCGCAAAAACGGCGAATCAACAGCTCGAAGAATCAATGCGAAGGCTGCAAGCCGAGACCATCGACCTGTTGCAATTCCATGAAGTCATCCGCATGACCGACCCGGAAAGGATATTCCGTCCCGGCGGTTCGATGGAAGCAGTGCTGGCGGCAAAAAAAGCCGGGAAAATCCGCTACATCGGTTTCACCGGCCACAAAAGCCCCGACATCCACCTGAAAATGTTACAAACTGCCAAAGAGCACAACTTCCTTTTTGATACAATGCAAATGCCGCTGAACGTGATGGATTACCATTATGACAGCTTCGAAAAAAAGGTACTGCCTGTGGCTTTCAAAGAAAACATCGGTATACTGGCCATGAAACCGATGGGGGCCGGAGTCATTTTAAAAAGCAATACTGTCACGCCAAGAGAATGCCTGCACTACACGATGAGCCTGCCGGTGAGCGTAGTCATCACCGGTTTCCAGACCATGGAAATCCTAAAGGAGACTATAGAGTCTGCCCGCTGTTATACGCCAATGACCGAGGAGCGATGTGCCGCGATACTGGCCAAAACCGCCCTTGCCGCCGCTGACGGGAAATTCGAAAGGTATAAGACCGAAGGGGTGCATGACGGCACAATCCATAATCCGCAATTTCTCGGAGAGGAATAACTTCGAGTCTTTCTCCAACCGCCAAACCGGCGCGCCAAAGTAACTGTTATACTAAAGGGTGCGTAAGTAAAT